>CALLVY010000623.1 GCA_938015925.1 uncultured Saprospiraceae bacterium | reverse complement strand
GCGCGGTCAAAAAGAGGAACGGCGTCTTTTCATCCTGGTCTCTGATTTTTTGGGCGAGGGCGAAGCCATCCATTCCGGGCATCATCACATCCATGAGGCAGAGTTGGTAGCGGCCTTTGCGGTATTGGTCCCATGCGCTTTGACCGTCTTTGCAAAGTTTTACTGTAAAGCCTTCTGACTCCAGGTATTCCATGAGTAGGAATCCTAAGCTGAGGTCGTCTTCGACTAGTAAAATTTGAGTGGCCTTGGTCGTCATAAGTTCTATGGGTCTGAGTAATTTTAAATAGCTTTATTTTTGAATAAGTAAGAATGTAAAATTGATTTACCAATAATTTTAATCGACTTTTTGAGCTAACCAATAAGCTCTTCCATCTAGTGTTCGGTCGATCAATTGGCTACCAAACATTAGTCTTCTCAAGGTGGCAGGGTCGTTGAAACTGTGGTAGCGATTTAGAATTTCGTTGACTTCTTTTTCTGAATATTTTTTGCCGGCTACAAATTTTTCGGCTAAGTATTCCAGCATGGCGGTTACTTTTTTCTTTTGGCGTTTTCCGGGCATCTGATTGAACTTTCCATTTTCATCTAGATAGCCTTGTAGTATTTTATATTTTTCCATGAGGTTTTTTTTAGAAATTTTGAACTTTTTAAACTGATGTAATAAGATCGTATTAATGACCAACCGGCAAAAACAAATTAAAGCGACTGCCTTTATTGATTTCACTAAACACTTTGATAAATCCTTGGTGGCCTTCTATGATCAATTTCACATAAGACAAACCTAGACCAAAACCTTTTTGGGCATGTATATTTCCGGTACCTACTCTTTGAAATTTTTCAAAGATTAATTCTTGATCTCTTTTGCTAATACCGACGCCATTGTCGGCAAAAGAAATATGTACACCTTGGTCCGAAGGTTTTACTTGAATGATAATTTCTGGATTTTCTCCTGCATATTTCAAGGCATTGTCCAATAGGTTTCTAAAGGCATTGCTCAAGTGAAATTTATCGCCTTGCACCAGAATACTTCCGGGTTCACAAGGTGCCTTTACGATGGCGGATTTTTCATTGATCTGGATTTGCATTTCGGCAATTACATTAGCCAGCAATTCGCAGACATCCACGCTTTCTTTTTTCAGTTGGTATTCTCCTTTTTCCAATTTAGCCAGATGCAAGACGCGTTCTACCTGATGCTTCATTCTTTCATTTTCATGATCGACAATTTGTAAAAAACGATTGCCCGCCAAGTCTTTATTTTTTTTCTGAAGCATGTGAGTCGCCAGATTGATATTGGTCAGCGGTGTACGCAATTCATGCGCCATGTTGTTGAAAAAATCAATACTGATATCGTGTAAGCGCTTCTGTCGCGCCAAAGTATAAACGGCCCAAACAAAGATGGTGGTGATAAATAGTAAAATCAAAATCGAAGACACCAACATAAAACTCATGCGTGAGCGAACATATTCTTGCTTACTCGGAAAGTGGATACTCAAGAGGTGTTCGTCTTGAGCAATCAAGGGAGACAAGGAGCAGCAATAGGGAGAATTTTTATCTTTTCCCTGACAACTATTATTGGTAATCGCCAATTCATAAGGCCCAGGAACGCCATAAAAATCAAAAGCTTCTGCCAGAGAGGATTCCAGTTCTTCATTATCATAGCCCGGTTCGGCACTGACTTGCAAACAATTGATATCATCATCAATATCGCCACAAATTTTGGGAGCGGTTTGAATGGATTTTACACCATCCACTGCGGAGCACATCGCCATTTTTACCTTTTGCTCAAACTGCTCTTCAATCAAATCCCGCGACTGTTGCATCCACTTCACTTGTAGAAACAAGAGTCCGATCAATGCTAAAGCAGAGGCGGCGATAAGAATGACAGTACTATTTCTTTTCATTGAAAGGAGTGCTAGTTCGGTATAAAGCTAGATATCAATTTTACGGATCAGCAAATGTTTAGTTCCAAAGCTTGAGGGGAACCTTGACTTTTGCCTATACAATTAAAGAAAATATAAGGGGAATCGCTAAGGTTTAACAGCTGTTTAACAGGTCAATAACAGTTAGAAAAGAGCTTTACAGAGCCGCTCCCCATAACTTTGGTGGGTCAATTATCCGGTAGCTCAGCGGAACTGGGTGAATAATTCATAAAACATATATCTATAATGAAAGCATTAAAATTATCTCTGCTCCTTTGTCTTGGTCTCTTTTTATCCGTAGGAAACCTTCAGGCGCAAGCCAAAAAATCGTGCAGTCAACCTTGCACTAAAAGTAAAACCGCCCAGGTAGAAAAAACAGATGCCGCTGTTATTCCATCCATGCTCGTCAACCAAAGTGCCGAAAAAACTGCAAAAAAATGTGATCCCAAAAATTGTGATCCTAAAAATTGCCCTCCAGGCTGCGACATCAGCAAATGCAAAACAGGAAAAACTGCGGAGGCAGGAATGGGAAATGGAGCCGCTCCGGTTGTAAAAGTAGGTCAAGTCTCTGGAGAAAGTATGGGCACCAAGGACAAAAAGAGTTGTTCCAAGAAATGCCTGAAAAAATGTAAATCCAAAACCAGTGCAGGTGTCAATAATTCCACAGAGAAAACCAAAGTACTGGCTATTGGAAATGCAGTAAAATAATCCCGGGATAAAATCACCGTAAAGATACCAATTAGGAAAGGCCAAAGGCCTATTTCAGATCAGTCCTTCATTCCCCTTTGGGTAGTGGAGGATTTTTTTATGGGGAAAGATCTGTGGCGATAAGTTTTCCCTCTTTTGCCAAGCGCTAGATGGAGCTTTGGACAGCCCAATTAACCGATAAAAGATAAGCACCTCAAGGTATCCGAACAAAGCAAGAATTCATTTGCACGTTACAAAAAAGGTGCAGAAGAATCTCCTGCACCTTCCTGGTCCATCTTATAAAAGATACAAATACTACCCAGGTTCCGCTTCCGAGCCCACTTCTCTTTTCAACAATCCTTTAAAAGCATCATTGACGGTGTTTCCTTCATACAAAACCTTGTATACTTCATCCGCAATCGGCATTTCAATTTGGTACTCTTTGGCTAATTCCATGACGACTTTTGCCGTTTTTACACCTTCCGCTACTTCCGCCATTTCATCAATAATCTCTTCAATTTTTCTTCCTTTTCCGAGGTTAAAACCGACATAGCGATTTCTACTTTGCGTACTCGCACAAGTAGCAACCAAATCACCCATGCCAGCGAGGCCAGCAAAAGTTTGCGGCTTTCCGCCCATGGCTACGCCCAGGCGCGTGAGTTCCGCCAGTCCTCTGGTGATGATTCCGGCACGAGTATTGTCTCCTGCCTTGGCTCCGTCGCCCATTCCGGTGGCGATGGCGATGATATTTTTCAAAGCTCCTCCCAACTCACAACCAACTACATCGTCATTGGTATAAACTCTAAACAATCCCGTTTGGAAAACACTTTGCAATCGCACTGCAATGGTATCATCGACCATGGCGATTACACTTGCCGCGGCTTGGCCAATGGCAATTTCTTTGGCGAGATTGGGGCCAGTCAAAACTCCCGCAGGATGTCCTGGCAATTCTGCTTCAATGATTTCCGTCATCCTCATTTTGGTTCCTATTTCTAGTCCTTTGGCCAAGCTGATGATGGGTACCCAGGGTCGGATATGTGGTCGTGCTTCCTGGAGTACGGTTCGGAAATGTTGGGCGGGAATGCCCATGATGATTACATCTGCATCCTGTACTGTTTCTTTGATGGTATTGGCCGCTTTGAGTGTATCTGGCAATCTTGCTCCGGGCAAATATTTTTCGTTTCGATGATGTTGATTGATTTCATCTACGGTAGCTTGGTTTCTTGCCCAGATGGTGGTTGGACAATTTCTTGCGGTGAGCGAAGCTACTGTGGTTCCCCATGATCCGCCTCCGAGTAATCCTACTTTTAGTTTCATTTTTCTTGGGTTGTTTGGTTAGTGCCTGGGGGCAAAAGGGTTTGTCTTTTTTTAAAGATAAACTTTTTCTGTTGCTTGGCTTAAAATTACAATGTAATAAATTTAAAGCAGTAAAAATGACCGTTAATATTTTAATTGGGAAATCCACTTTTCGTTTCGGCTACATTTTGCTATTTTGTTAATAAAAAACATGAATTTACTCCCTTCACAATTATCACTTTCTAAAATCAAAATCATCCTGGCTTTGCTCTTTCTTAAATTTGGTTTTCTACCCGTACAAGGTCAGGTTCATTTCGAATTTACTCCCATTTGGCTACCACAAACCAATTGGTTGGTAAACTCCGATGATTATAATGCGGGGGCTTCGCTAGATTATCAATTAACTTATTCACTCAGAAATGTAGGGGCATCATTGGGTATTCGTCTTGCCTCTAATATTGGAATAGAAGGTGGGTTTATCTTCTCGCAACAAGGGCAAAAATATATTCATGTGCAAGAGGATGAGATGGGGGGGATAGATAAGTTCACCACTGAGGTAAAACTAGATTACCACAAAATTCCTATTTTATTTTTTTATAAATCACCAAAGCGGTTTGGCGGGATAGTGAAGCTTGGTGCACAATTAAGTTATTTACGGGGTGTAAATTATTTACGGCAAGGCAAGGAGCTTTTATTTAGTGATTCGCAGGGTAATTCTTTTGACCTCCAAGCAGCTTATGCCAAGCGAAACATCGACTTGGTCATTGGTTATGGCCCGATTCTAAATATAAACTCAAATCTGGCATTCTATACTTTATTTCGCCTAGATTATTCCTTAAATGATATTGAGAATAAAACCATCCAGCTAGAAGATTCTTTTTTCTTTAACGAATTTCGTTTAGCGACCAATGCTGCTACCTTCGGGGTAGAAGTTGGGGTCAAAGCCAGTTTTCCTTAGATCACCATTGATAGCGCAAACCTACGATGGGGGCATAACCTAAGGTTGAGCTTGGAAGTGATTCGGTATCCAAGAAAAATTTTACCTGTCCGAGATCACTACCTTTTCCTGCTGCTTTTTTTAATTTCCTTTTTTTCCTAAGCGCTTGCAAAAGATCAACCAGCCAAATAGAAGTTCCGATAGAAGCCATTATTACCGCATTCTGTCGATCCAATTTCGCTTGACGGTAAGTCGAAAAATCTCCGTCTCTAAATATTTTTGGAAGCTTACGACATTGGTAGTCTTGATTGCAGCGATTGAAGTAATAACCACTAAGCCCATAACTCCCCAAGACTCCTCCAGCCCATAACCAATGCGGTTTTCCTTTGAGTCGGGCATCTAGTTTGACCATTTTGTAATCGACAAAACTGGGTAAAGGTGGTGCAAATATTTTGGGGCCTTTTCTTATGACTACTGCTGTGATAGTATCTGATTCTTCCGGACAGCCATTAGGCTTAGTACCTTTAACTTCTTCGCAATCATCTAATTCATCACAAACTCCGTCTCCGTCAGTATCTACCCAAGGGCAACCCAAACACTTAGGGTCTCCAGCGATCTCAACACATTGATCTTTGTTATCAGGTACACCATCATCATCCTGATCTCCTCTTGAGATTTTCACTTGATTATTACTAGATTTTATTCTATCAATTTTCAAAGACCATTCTCCTTCTATTTCTCCTTCTGTCAGGTTAAAAAAAAGTGTTTTATCAAAATGAAAAGGGAGCCGTTCCTTATTCTTTTTTATAGTAATATTATCGTCGATACGAAGTCTCCAATTATTACAAGTCCTCTTTTCTTTATTGGAATTAAAAACACAATTAATTGTTGATGGAGTTATTCGCCTTTCATTCTTACCATCAGGAACTACAAAAGGCCAACCAACGATTTGCCAGTTAACATTAGCATATTCGATCGAGGGATTTATTAATTCAGCAACAAATTCGTTGTAAGGATAAGCTTTGGTTTTTTCGTTCTCAAAAATAAAAATATGATAAATAGGACTTTCTGGCTCCTCAAAAATTTGGTTGAGCTTTCTCATATAAGTCGGCATGTTTTTCTCCAAATTATTACGTGCTCCTATTAGCCGAAATATTTTCCCTACTATATTCGTCTTTCTTATCATTTTTTCTTTATAGTAGTCAATGTCGTCTTGATTCAACTTATTCTCTTTTTGTGCAAGGGCAGGGCTAGCAAGAAATAGCACTAGCAGTATCCATAAAAATATTGGTAAGTAAAGATTATTTTTCATTATTTTTCTATTAGTGTAATTTCTACAAATTTCCCATTTTCATCTTTGATCAATCTTTCAATTTCTATTTTAACGTCTTCAAATATTTTATCTGTAAGATATTCTTCCATCCCTGTCCTACTCACTCTCCCCTCTCTTCCATTTTCAGTAACAATAACTCCCTTTAATTCATTTGACAATTGAGGAAGAATCGCTTCTACAACAAATCTCTCTGCTTCTGCTACATCTTCTTTTTCTGCTTTTTTGTTGATGGAATTAATCTCTCCTGCTAGTCTGGATAATTCTGAAATCTTTGCAGGTTTTCGTTCTACCGGGCATCCCTTATTGGCTAAGTCTCCTTTTCTTAGTGGACAATAATCTTCACTATCCGCGATGCCATCGCCATCACTATCTAAAACAGCGGGAGGAGCAATCTCTATTGGCTTTTCAATACTTGGGGGAGAATCATTAGGATTAGAATTGTTGTTGTTGTTGTTGTTGTTTGGATTGGGAGGAGGAGGAAGAGTAGTAGAAGCAGTACCTCCCTTACCGGCTATCACTCCATTAGGACAACCAAAGTTATTAGGGTCTCCTGCCTGGTCTATACATCGGTCGTCTTTATCCGCAACGCCATCTTTGTCTTTATCCGGACAACCTTTTAGCGCTGGATATCCGGGTTCGTCTGGACAGTCATCCAATTGATCTTCTACCCCATCGAAATCTTTATCATTAACGATACTTGGACTCGTTGGGTTGGTGAGTTCTTCTTTAATATTGAGAATAGCAACCAAACCAGTCCGACTAAAAGTAAGATCATCTACCACTTTTAATTGTATCTTTTTGTCTTGTCTCAAACTTGGCAAGAGGTCATTAATAGTAAAGGTTTTATTTTTTTGATAATTAGAAGAAATATTGATTACCGCATCTCCCGTACACAACTCTTTAAGTCTTGTCGCTGCATCCACTTGTTCGGCAACAGAAGAGGTCGTAGCAATGCTATTTAAAAGCCGTTCGATTTCTTGTCTGGCCCCTTGTTTAAACGCATCTGAAAAAGAAACCTTTAATAATTTTTCCTGGCGATCTATTTGATCTTCGTCATTGCGCACTTCCAAGATGATTTGATAATTTCCAGTTTGAGGAAAAGAGAAGTAAAAATTACTTTCATCATAAATGGTCGTATCTGTATTCGTTCCACGTCCGACAATTGTCCATTCAAAAAAGGTAGCGCCTTCTGTGGAACTCACAAAATGAACCTGCGGGACATCCCCCTTCCGTTCAATGGTGAGGACCTCTTCCATTGCATCGTCCATAGAAAAATTGGCTTCTAGTTTTTTGCCAGAGAAAAACAAAAAATAAAGGCCTCCAACTAAAAAGAGGGAGAGTACTCCCAAGAGTAGCGGTAGCAAAAATTTACTTTTCTCTTCGCTGGGTTGTTGATCGCTTTGCTCTTGATTTTTAAGTTTATCTTTCCGTGCCATTGGTGGTGTTTGTTCTATTGAAAAA
>CALLVY010000622.1 GCA_938015925.1 uncultured Saprospiraceae bacterium | reverse complement strand
ACAGTCCCAAGAATTGCTATAAAAAAGAAAAAGAAAAGGAATCCCATTGGTGGACCATTTGGACGACTCGGGCCATGGGAGACTTTTGGGCTAGGGAACCTTTTATCGAGTTGATCAAAATTTAGGTTGGGGTTTTCTTTTTTGAATTTTTCTAAGGACTCCTGCTGTAATTTCTCCATAGGCATAAGTCTTGAGCTGGGAGAAGAATGGCTCATTCTTTTATAAGAGGAATTAAAACTAAATAGCGCAATTAAAATTCCCAAACCAACGAGAATAGGCAGGATGATGATCATCGGATTGCTAGAAGGATCTTCCGGGAGGGAAGGCGTTCCATCCTTGTAAGTGATAAATGATGCTTTGTTTTGTTCCCAGTCTCTATCTAATCGAGCGATTTGTTTTTCCACCAAAATATTTTCAGATAGATCCAGCAGTTGATCGGTATCTTCTTTGATTTCTGAAAGGACTTCTGTGAAAACCGCACTGCCTGTACGTTTAATACCTAGAGAACTTTGGCAGAAAGAACAGTTGAAAAAATTAGTGTGCTCCGGGATTTCGAGATCGGCGGAGCAGTTATTGCATTTTAGGGAAATGATTTTCATTAAGGCTTTTTATTGATTGTAGAGTTAAAATAAGTATTTCTGAAGGAAAATTCTTTAAATTTCGATCAAAGCAATAAAAAATCAGATGTTTTGTTGGGAAATTGGAAAAAAATAAAGCGCATTTCTTCTGTACAAAAAATAAAACATGAAAAATAAAATCGCAAAAGGACTCTACCTAATCAACAGCATCACTTCTATTTTCATCGGCTTGCTACATACCAATGCCCACTTTACCGAATTGGTAACGGAGCAGCTAAAAGAAAAACTCAATCACCCCATTGTAGTGACCGGTGTCGAATCTAATATTTGGGACCTGTGGCAAGGAATGAGTTTTATGATGGGCATTTTATTGATCATCGTAGGGCTACTTCATCTAGTAATACTGAAAGGGGTAGACGAAAAATCTTACCCACCGATAGGCGGTTCTCTGGTGATGATTTTGATGTTGTTGTTTGTGATTTATTCTGGTTTTAGTTTCTTTGGAAGTATGCAAATCTATGGAGGAAGCACGGGCTTGATTTTACAAACGATTTGTCTGATATTGTCGATTCGAAAATAAATTATTCCTTACTTGATCCTAAGTATTTATCCAAAATGATCCAGATCCTCAGAACCGATTCGACTCACCAAGACTTTATCGAACTCGTAAAAAAACTAGACGCAGATTTAGCCATCCGCGATGGTGCAGAAAATGACTTTTACGCCCAATTCAATAAAATTGATAGCATCAAATATGCACTAGTCGCTTATGAAGACCAAACTCCAATAGGATGCGGAGCAATCAAAGCTTTCGATGAAAAAACAATGGAGGTAAAAAGAATGTACGTCCTTCCCAAGGCGAGAGGAAAAGGAATTGCTAGCCAATTGCTGCAAGAATTAGAAGCTTGGGCCAAAGAATTGACCTACGAAAAATGTGTATTGGAAACCGGTAAAAGACAACCCGAAGCCATTCGGCTTTACCAGAAAAATAACTATCAAATCATCCCCAACTACGGCCAATACCAAAATGTAGAAAATAGCCTCTGCTTTGGAAAAGAACTTTAAGCCAAGTCCTTTTCCAAAGCTAAATACAATGTCCTAAGCATGCACCCGCAAATGCGCCCCCAATTTCAAAAATGCCGATTTCCATTCTTCACTACTAAACACCCATTTTCCATCCTGCTTTCCTTTGATGATCGAAAAGTATAAGTTTTGACTTTTCCAAATGTTCGGAGCTTCATTCATCTCCTGCAAAATATCGAGAATGTCATTCAGCGTTTGCAAATGAGACAAAGAAACATCCGCTTTGGCTAATTGCTGGATTTCTTGAAAAATACGCTCGCTGGCAGCCAACTGAAAAGAAGCGGTATCGCTGAGGTCAATGCTCCATTTTTTTAATTCATTGGCCAAATGGCGAAGCCGTTCAATATCGAGATTTTCCTGCTCAAAAAAGTGGTGCAACTCTGTATTCAATACATGGCGTACCGCCGCAGTATAGGTCTCCGGAACGGGAATATTACTTTCCAACATGCCCGTCATCAATTGATTATTCCCATCATAAATACTCTGGAAATCGCGCTCCGCTTGCATAAGATTCTTTTGCGTAATGTCCAAAAGAATACGCCGTTTTTCATCTTTAAACAAATGCCAAATGGTATAATGTTTAGGCCCAAAATAATGCTGCATTTTTGAAAGCACCGTTCCGAGATTGGTACTCTTAAAAGCTTTGGCCAATTCCTTGCGCATCTCCTCGAATTTCTTCGTGTCCAAGGCCAAAGAAATATTGCCCATAATATTTTGCTGCCCCAAATGCAAGACCGCAAAACTAAAAGTCTTTTCCGACAAGGTAATACTCGACTTGATCATTGTTCGTCCAATAGCCAAACGATGAATCCCATCTTCGAAACGATCAAATTCCTTACTCTGCGCATTATAATTAAAAAGAGAAACATCTTCTGGATGCTCTGCAAACAAGGACGCTACCGCATAATGCATCGCCACTCGCTCCAAATTCAAAGCCGTTGGGATCACATTTTTTTCATAACTCACCGCACCGTTTTCATAAACATTACTTGGCGCCGCCCGCAATTTGTCGACAAAAGTATCGTGCAATTCCTTGCCACTCACCTGACGTGCATAAGCAATTGCCCGCAAAGCATATTGTAAAATCTGATTGGTTTCCAATCCCGAAATTTCATCAAAAAACCAACCACAACTCGTATACATATACATCGTGTTGCGCTGCATTTCCAAGAGGCGCAATAAAAGTGTTTTGTCTGCTTTATTCAATTTCTTGCGGGCATGTTTTTTCAAAAAGGCCTCAATGTTTTCTTTCGACCGATCGAGAATGACTTCAATGTATTCGTTGCGTGCCTGCCAGTGGTACTTGAGTAGCCGCCCTGCTTCTTGTTCGTAAACCGGAACGAGTTCGTCGCGGAGCCAATCCAGTGCTTCGCGCAATGGCGCTCTCCATTCTTGATTCCAACCACCATTGCCACCGGTGTTGCATCCGCAGTTGGAGCGCCAGCGTTCTACTCCATGCGCACAAGACCAGGAGCTTTCTTCATGGATTTCAATTTCGTAAGTCGGCGGAAACTTTTCGAGGTATTCGGCATAATTGGTAATCGTAGCCAATCCATTTTTTTCAATAAAGTCTAAAGCATCCGCGAGTGCCATTTCTCCAAAGCGATGATGGTGACCATAGCTTTCGCCATCAGTGGCGATGTGTACCAATTGTGGTTCATCAGATTGATCAAATGTTTCGGTAAGGCGATGGGCAAAGTTTTTTCCATTATTGAGAATGCCTTTAAAGGCGACATCCTGCGCAATATTGCCATCATAGAAAAAGAGGACAATGCTTTTGCCGGAAGGCAAGCGACACAAATAAGGACGACGCGGATCTACCTCGCTATGTCCCAATTGGTTCCATTGCTCCTCTCCAATTCGGCGGACTGCCTTGGCTTGGCGTGGAGCAAGGATGGTATATTGAATATCATTCTCAGCCAATACTTCCAGACTTTCGGTATCCACGGCCGTTTCGGCCAGCCAAATCCCCGCAGGTTTTCGCCCAAAACGAGATTCAAAATCGCGGATGCCCCAAATTGTTTGTGTTTCTTTATCTCTGCGATTGCAAAGCGGCAAAATCAAATGGCTGTGTACTTGTGCAATAGCAGAGCCATGTCCAGAGAAGCGTTCCTGACTTAGGCGATCCGCTCTTTGGATCGATTGATAGGCATTCGGATCCGCTTTTTCCATCCAGGATAGGAGCGTGGGGCCAAAGTTGAAAGAAATTCTACTGTAGTTATTGACGATGTTGGAAATAATACCTTGGTCGTTGAGTATTCTGGCAGCAGTATTGGGTGCATAGCACTCAAAGTTGATGCGCTCATTCCAGTCGTGAAAGGGGCGAGCCGAGTCCTGAATCTCAATGGTCTCCAACCAGGCATTTTCGCGAGGAGGTTGATAAAAATGACCGTGAATACAGACGTATTTATTCGAGCTGTTCATATCTTGTGTGTTTCCGACAGATTAGGTGGAATGGTTTTATTACAGTGTAGGTGCTGCAAATATAGTAATGGAAATTATAATGTGTTGATAAAATGTGGGAAAGTCGTTAAAGAGAATGGATTTTATGGCATTTTTTCGAAATTTTGAATAGTGGCTTTTGAAATTCCTTTTTAAGGCAGAGTACCATCGTCAACTCCAGCAAATTTTGCTATCTTTTGATTTTGTAATTATACAACCCTTTTTGACAATTGATGTTTAAAGACTTATAAGCGTTTCTTCCCGCTAGTTCTAATTTCCAAATGATCAGAAAATCAAAGAAATAAAATGCGTATTCCTTACTTCTACCTTTTTTGCTTGTTACTCCTCCAAGCTTCTCTTTTTGCACAAGCCCCCGCCAAACCTACTTCTGGCGAGCTTTACGAAGGCATCAAAAAACTCAATGTCCTTGGTTCGGTACTCTATGTAGCCGCTCATCCCGACGATGAAAATACCCGGATGATTTCCTATCTAGCCAATGAAAGGCATTTGCAGACGACTTATTTGTCGCTCACCAGAGGCGACGGTGGACAAAATCTAATCGGATCTGAAATCAGAGAACTCCTCGGAGTCATTCGTACCCAAGAATTATTGGCTGCTCGTAGAATCGATAATGGCAACCAATACTTTAGCCGAGCCAATGATTTTGGTTATTCCAAGCATCCCGACGAAACCCGTCGCATCTGGAATGAAGAAGAAGTGCTTTCCGATGTGGTATGGACGATCCGAAAATTACAACCCGATGTCATCATCAATCGTTTTGACCAC
>CALLVY010000621.1 GCA_938015925.1 uncultured Saprospiraceae bacterium | reverse complement strand
GACTCGTGGTCATGGTTTGGAAGCTATCCCTGCTTTGGTGAAAGTGAATGCGGCAAGTCAATTACACGTTGTTGATTTTCCTACCTTAAAATCTACATCACAACCATTAAATAAACTACATGATGGTAGCCAAAAATTTATAGCAAGAGGTACAATGGCTCCTCCTACAATCAAAGAAATTGAAAAGTCTAAATTACCAATGCGCACACTTTCTATTATGGATATTCAGTATCATAAAGGGGAAGTCTTTGTAGCTGGGATCACCAATGAAAATTTTTGCTCGGCTTTACGTCGAATGCCTTATCCGTTTAATGGCAAAGAAAGTATCAGCAATATTGAGATGTTCCACATTGCGCACGATGAATTTGAGACACGTGCTCCTATCCGTTCTTTTGTGATTGAGAATATTGATGGGAAAGACCAAATGGTAGCATCTTATACCTGTAGTCCCTTAGTTTTGATCCCATTAGATGAATTAAAAGATGGAGCAAAAGTTAAAGCAAGAACGCTTGGCGATATGGGAAATGGCCAACCTTTGGAAATGGTTTCATTTAATATGAAGGGAGCCAATATGATCTTTGTGATTAGTAATAGTAGAACGCCTCGAGTAATACCTGTAGCAGGATTAAACAAGGCTAAGGTATATACTAAGGATGACTTTGAAAGAGGAGGAAAATCGGATATGGGGATCTTACCTGTAGGACCAATGGGGAAACCAGTTATGTTTACTGGTTCTGCACTTCATGTTGATCTATTAGACCCAATGCACTTCGCTACGATTAGAAGAGATCCTGAAACAGGTTCTATGGACTTAGAAACGGTTTCTATATTCTTTCCTAATAAATTGAATAATGTGATGGCAGAAATGGATTTCCCTCAGTACGTAGAAGAACATAAGAACGATAAAAAGAAATAATTTATGTCAAAAACTGGGCTTATCCTCTTTTTTGTAATAGCATCTATTTCAGGAATAGTTGCACAAACCACGCTTGGCTTGCATTTACCTAAACAATCAGATGATGGTATTCATTTTGATCTTTCAGGTATTGCTAAGGATAAAGAGTATAGGTCCAATTATGATATTTTGTCTGTTTTTGTAGCTAACGAAACGAATGAATATACTACAACCTTACCTATACAAGGTAATTTCTCGATGGTAGAAAACAAGTTAGTTTTCAAACCTTATTTCCCTTTTGAACATGGATTGACTTATGTAATACGACTTAAAAAGGCTAACTCTGAAGCATTTTCTTATGTCCCTTTTCAAATAGGTGAAAAAGAAAAAGTTGACCAAGCCAAGCTGTTGAGCATATTCCCAACAACGGATTTGTTGCCTGAAAATTTGTTACGTTTTTATTTCTATTTCCAAACTCCAATGAAACAGGAGGAAGCATTGAAACACATAAAACTGATAGATGAAGAAGGGAATGTAGATGATCACGCATTTATGAAGTTCAAAGAAGAACTTTGGAGTAATGATGGGAAAAGGCTCACGTTATTATTTGATCCTGGTCGGATAAAAAGAGGTGTTTCAACCAATATGAAGCAAGGTCCTTCTTTAGAGGATGGTCAGCGATACCATTTGAATATTTCAGGAGAATGGCAAGACGTTTATGGACAATCCCTAGTCCAAAACACAAGGAAAGCGATACGAGTTGTAGAAGCCTATCGTAAAAAAATGAACCTCAATGAATGGGTTGTGAGCGAACCAAAATCCGGTGGCCTCGACAAACTGACTATCGAGTTTGATAGGATTATAGACCATGCATTAATACAATCAATGATGCAAGTAAGAGATGATTCTGATAATCGTGTTGAAGGGCATTGGAAAATCCAAAACTCGGAACAACAAGTGCAATTTGTCCCTCAAAATAGGTGGCAAAAGGGCTCTTATAAAATCATGTTTGACACTCACCTTGAAGATGTGTCAGGGAATAATTTACAAAATCTATTAGACCATAATATCCTGGATCTGGATAGGAATGAGCTATCTCAGTTTATCACCATTATAATTTTATAACTCAAAAATCAACATTATGACAAACGATTCAATTACAACACCAAAGTGGATTACAATTTATCTTTGGATTACCTTTTTCATTACTCTAGGAGCAAGTCTTGCCGGTTATTTTAAACCAGATGCCTTATTAGGTACATGGGAAGCATTGCCAGCAGCAGGGGCATTATCACTTGCTGGTCCCTTAGGCTTATTTGTTTCACGTAATATGGCAACAGCTGTAGTGACTCTTTTTGGGCTTTTACAAAAAAATGCCGGAATGATTAAAATCGTTTTACTACTGAGACTAGTAAGTGACGGCTTGGATTGTGTGAATAACATTATTGCTGGAAACATGCCCGTTGCAATTATGGGTGGCGTTATGTGCTTAATTGAAATTTTTGCTTTCACGAAAATCAAAGCGTAATTAGATAGGTCAATAGCTACATAAATAACTATAAGGAATATTGGTGTGAACCGATATTCCTTTTTTTTTCAAGTCAAAATAAAAATAGGGTAACATAAGGAGCCTTACTTCGAGGAAGATTTTTTTTAGTCCTTCAGCGCGAGCGGTCTCTCTTCAAGATTTGAAGCAAAGCGAAGAATTAAGTCTCTCCACAAATTCTACAGATACAAAGCCAATTTGTTCCGATTTATACACTTATTTGACTGAAAAGGATAGCTAATGCCATTTGTTTAAGGATTAACTTTGCAGGATATAAAAATCGCATAGTTTTTTAACTCGAAATTTCTTTTATTAAAATTATTGATAAAATGCAAAATAGTCAAATAGAAACCACAATAGCCGATCTTTACAAAGATTCTAAAAATGACTATCTAAAAATGATGAAAGGAGCTGCAAAAAGTATTTTCAGCCCCATACAACCTTCCGATTTTAAAGATGCATATCTAGCCATATCCAAAGAGCAGGGAATAGATTTAGTAGACTTGATAAAGTCGAACAACCTTAAAAACATGGTGGAATTCGGAACGTCTTTTGGTATTTCAACGCTGTTTTTGGCACAAGGAGCAACAGAAACTGGAGGACGTATTATTACCACAGAATTAATTAAATCCAAAGCAAAAAAGGCAATTGTAAATTTCAAGAACGCAGGCGTAAATGACCTCATTGAAGTTAGAATTGGCGATGCTATGGAGACGTTAAAAAATTATACGGAGTCTATAGATTTGTTATTATTAGATGGCTGGAAAGATTTATACTTACCACTGTTCCAAATGCTTGAGCCAAATTTCCATGCCAATACAATTATCTATGTGGACAATGCAGATATGGCAGATAGTCGGAAATTTCTAGAAAAAGTAAGTCAAAATTCTAAATATCAATTGCAGCGTAAGTATGCTGGAAAAGTGGTGATTATTAGCATTGAATAAAGTAATAAGTTTGATTGGAATCAATTATAAAAACCGAATGAACAGATTGATTTTTTGATTAATTTGGTGAAAGAAAGACAGCATAAAACGGCCATAGGTTCCATTTCGTTGCCTACGTCGTTTATGCGCAACCTCAGCTCGCCAATAGCCCACCGAAAGCAGAAACCGTCCTATATGTTTTCGTATCCTAAAGTTCCCTGGATTCTCTCCGCATAGATATCATTATTTTGTTAATTTTAATCTCTTAAAAAGTGGATTTGGTAGGACGACTTCTGGATGGAGATGTGATGAGGAGATTAGGGTTGTCGCGTAAACTCAAGTACTTGCAAACGAAAACATGGAAACAAAAATTCCCAAAATACAATTTACCGAAAATGAAACTCCTCACATTGAGGTAATGAGCTTTACTCAGCTAAGGACTAAATTAGAAAAGGCAACAAATCATAATCCATATAAAGCACATAAAATCGAATTTCATTTGATTTTGATAGTGACAAATAAATCTTATACCCATTTTGTCGATTTTAAATCATATACCCTAGAAAAGGGAAGCGCCATTTTCGTAGCAAAAAATCAGGTGCATCACTTTACCAATAGTATACAAGATGCAAGCGGAATTAGTATTGTTATTAATAGTCAATTTATGGATAAATACCATTTTCTATCTGACAATATTAAATTAAATCGGTTATTCAATTACCATATAGGAACTCCTACCATTTCTTCCATTGAAATGGGCGAAGACTCCTTTTTAGATATAGCTAACCTACTCTACAAAGAGTATACCTTAGCGGACAGTTTTGCCAAGTCTGAGATGCTGCGAACACTACTTCATATTCTATTGCTCAGGGCAGAACGGTCGCAAGAAGCTTGCTCCAATACAACAGTAAAACCATATTGGTTAGAAATATTTAGCGAATTCAAAAACTTACTAGAAGTTGAATACGTAAAATCAAGAAATTCAAGACTCTACGCTAAAAAACTACTAATCTCCTACAAGTTCTTAAATGATATTGTGAAACAAATAACGAACAAAACAGCCAAGGCATTTATTGATGAATTTGTAACAATAGAAATTAAACGATATTTGGCCTCTACATCCCTTTCTGTAAAAGAAATAGCATATAAAGCTGGATTTATAGAACCAG
>CALLVY010000620.1 GCA_938015925.1 uncultured Saprospiraceae bacterium | reverse complement strand
GAGTAGATTTTTTTTGAGGGAAAGTTGATTGGCGATAGGTTGATTGAGCCGTTCGCCATCGGGCGTTAGAAAAATAATTTCGTCATAAGACCTTTCTGCACTACAATGTTCGATGCAATTGGCGAGTGGTTCTGGCATCATGACCATTCCTGCGCCGCCGCCATATTGATAATCATCTATTTGGCGATGCTTGCCATGGCCAAAATCGCGGAGATTGTGAATCTGGATTTCTAATAATCCTTTTTGCTGCGCGCGCTTCATGATCGAGTGATCAAAAGGACCACTTAATAATTCAGGCAATACAGAAATGATATCAATGTGCATATTCGGGAAATCAATTTCAGAGAGAAATTCCAATTCAAACGACGCTTTTGTTTTCCCATAAAGGGAACGAACAATTGAGCGGTTTGAATTGGAATCTGACTTAGGCTTATTAGTTGATGCTCAACAATTCTATCTCAAAAATTAAAGTAGAAAAAGGAGCAATCATTGGACCAGCACCTTGGTCTCCATAAGCGAGGTTATAAGGGATAAACAATTTCCACTTAGAACCAGTAGGCATCAATTGTAAGGCTTCCACCCAACCTGGAATAACTCCATTTACTGGGAAAGTAGCAGGTTCGTTTCTTTCTACCGAGCTATCAAAAACCTGACCGTCGATTAACGTTCCGTGGTAGTGAGTGGTTACTTTGTCCGTTGCTTTAGGTTTTGGGCCAGTACCTGCAGAGATTACCTCGTATTGTAAACCAGAAGGTAGGGTAGTGATTCCTGCCTTTTTCGCATTTTGTTCTAAGAACAGGAGTCCTTGCTCCGCTTTCGCTTTCGCTTTTTCTTGCATATGGGCTCCAAGCAATTCGTTGGCTTCATTTAGAGGGATTTGCAACTCGTTTTCAAAAATGACATCTTCGATGCCTTTGGCCAAGTCCGTTGGCTTTACTTCTGAAATTCCTTGCTTCTTTAGGTTTTGAGCAACCAAAACTCCTAGGCTGTAACTTAGTTTGTCCATTAAAATAATGTTTTTATGGAAGACGGCGGAAGAGGGGAAATTTTACGTTTTTATAAAACCATAAACTAACTCTTCACAATCGACCAAGATTCCCATACTGGCTCAGTGAGCAAAATAGGGACTCCATATTGAATAATGGCGCAAAGGTAGGAATAATAATAGATTCTAAAAGAAAGTACGGAAGAAGGGATAATAAAAAAAGACCTTAGCGGGTAAGAGCTAAGGTCTTTATAGAATAGTATGGATTGAAATTTATTTTTCGCCTGCTAAAATACAGGTCGGTTTTTCGTATTGATTGATTGGAGAAATACAGGGTCAAATTTGGAACTGCTTGTCTTTGGAGATTACTTTTTTGCAATCTTCTTGCAGGTTTTTTATGGCTACGGCCGATAATCCGGCCTTGCTCGCATCCAGCTCAATTCTTACTAAAAGTTGATCTAAATGCTCTTTTATTTTATACTCCTGATCTGACGCCATAATATGTAATTATAGTGGTTTTGCACATATGCTAGATACTCTTCTTCTTAGCCAAATAATATGCCGAAATTCTCCAAAAATAAAAAAACCAATTACTTGATTTATTAAGTAATTGGTTTTTAGGTGATTATAAAATTAAAAAAATATAATTTTACTTTTTTAGTTCTTTGTAGTATTGGTAGAAATAAGGGATGGTTTCGATTCCTTTGTAATAATTGAACAATCCATAGTGCTCATTAGGCGAATGAATGGCATCAGAGTTGAGACCAAAACCCATCAAAACAGATTTGATTCCCAACACCTTTTCGAAAAGGGCGATAATAGGAATACTTCCACCACTTCTTTGCGGAATAGGGCGTTTGCCAAAAGTTTTTTCCATAGCCATTTCAGCGGCCTTGTATTCCAAAGAATCGGTTGGTGTTACGGCTGGTTCTCCGCCGTGATGTGGCATTACTTTTACTTTAACGGATGGCGGCGCGATCTTTTTAAAATAATCAGTAAACAACTTGGTGATTTTTTTAGGATCTTGATTGGGCACTAATCGCATACTGATTTTAGCATAGGCCTTTGACGGTAAAACGGTTTTTGCTCCATCCCCAATATAACCTCCCCACATCCCATTGACATCGAGAGTCGGACGAATAGAGGTTCGTTCCAGCGTGGTATAACTTTTTTCTCCATTGACATCTTTGATACCCAAATCCTTTTGATAATTTTTAAGATTAAAAGGTGCCTCATTCATTTGTTTTCGCTCCGCTTTCGTCACGATTTCTACATCTTCATAAAAACCAGGAATCTTAATGCGATTGTTTTTATCGTGCATTTCTGCGATCATCTTGGCCAGGATATTAATCGGGTTGGCCACAGCTCCTCCATATACACCAGAGTGTAAATCTCGATTCGGTCCGGTGACTTCTACTTCGAGGTAGCTCAAGCCACGAAGGCCAGTGGTGATACTTGGTGTGCGATTATTGATGATAGAAGTATCAGAAACCAAAACCACATCTGCCGCCAATTTCTTTTTATTCTTTTTGCAAAATGGTCCCAGGTTTTCAGAACCTACTTCTTCCTCTCCTTCAATCATGAACTTCACATTACACGGCAGGCTTTTACTTTTCATCATCGCTTCAAAAGCTTTGAGGTGCATATACATCTGTCCTTTGTCATCACAAGCACCTCTGGCAAAAATGGCTCCTTGCGGATGCGTCTTGGTTTTTTTGATCACTGGATCGAAAGGCCCGGATTCCCAAAGTTCGATCGGATCAGCAGGTTGGACATCATAGTGGCCATATACCAAAATGGTCGGTAGTTTTTTGTCAATGATTTTTTCTCCATAGACAATAGGGTAGCCTGCTGTCTTACACAATTCTACTTTTTGTGCGCCTGCTTTTTTCAATTCTTTGGCGACAAATTTGGCCGTAGCGATTACATCTTTCTTATAGGCAGGATCGGCACTTACCGATGGAATGCGCAATAAGTCCATTAATTCTTCTAAATACCTTTCTTTATTTTCCTGAATATAGGCTTGTACTTTATCCATGTTTGATTTTTTATGATTTGTGTTTTAACATTTTAATAGAGAAGTTGTTTAAGAAAGCCATTAATGACTTTTTATACAACTTTATGAAATAAAGAAGCGTAGCTAATAACCATATTTCTCCTTCCAGTTTTTCTTTAAATATTCTCGAATCTTAGCTTCCGAAGCATTGTTACCCGGTTCGTAAAATTTGGTGCTGGTAATTTCTTCGGGTAAAAATTCTAGTTCGGCAAAATTGCCATCGTAAGAATGGGCATACTTATAGTCCTTGCCATAATTGAGTTGTTTCATCAATTGAGTAGGGGCATTTCGGATTGCGAGTGGTACCGGAAGTCCTCCGGTTTCTTGAACTAGGTTTTGGGCCGTTTGGATCGCCATATAAGCAGCATTGCTTTTTGGAGAAGTGGCCAAATAGATGACACACTGCGACAATAAAATACGCGACTCCGGCAATCCGATAGATTGAATCGCGGTGAAAGTTGTGGTCGCTAGCAAAAGCGCATTTGGATTGGCCAGGCCGATATCTTCAGAAGCGGAGATCATCAATCGACGGGCAATAAATTTGATGTCTTCTCCTCCTGCCAGCATTCTGGCTAGCCAGTAAACCGCTGCATTAGGATCACTGCCTCGGATGGATTTAATAAGTGCGGAGGCAATATCGTAGTGTTGGTCACCGCCTTTATCATAGGAAGCAATATTTTGTTGAATCAGTTGGGTGACCAATTCATCGGTGATGATCATTTTCTCATCGCCTTCCTGATAATTGCAAACCAGTTCGAGGGTATTGTATAATTTTCGTCCATCTCCTCCAGAA
>CALLVY010000619.1 GCA_938015925.1 uncultured Saprospiraceae bacterium | reverse complement strand
TTATCAATAAAAATATAAAACAACTGGCTACAAGCCCCCTACTCCATCAAGATACCGCCCCAAAGATCAAATTTAAATTAAAAATCATAGATCGAATTCTAGTCTCTTATTTTGCGAATGAGTCTACCCATAGGGGTAGTTACATAATACATGTAAAAAGTAGTCACAAGGAAGAAAACAGTATAACCAAAATAGTAACATTTCCTTCCCTGTGAGAAAACCCTACTTCAGAAAGTCTAATCTCCGATCCTCAAGTGGATCAGGTAAATCATTCATATCTAAGTGGTACCGACCAAAACGTCGAATATGTTGAGTCATATATGGACTCAGTCTTTCTACCAATTCTTTAGTAACTGGCTCGCCTGCTGCATTCATATCATTGAGAACATCCGTTAAATCTATGACATTGTGGAGCATAACAATATTTGCAATTAAGTCAGCATATTTTACTCGTTTCTCCATTTCTACAGGATCACCAGTTCTTAAAGTCTTCCCACCAAAAGTAACCCAGTCAGAAAAATAATTGAAGCTCTCTACTTTAGTGGTGGCAGCCTGAATGTACTTCTGTAAATCTGGATCGCTGATGTATTTAAGTAAAAAGATAGTGCGGATAATTTGACCCAGAGCTCTGAATGCTTTGTACAATTTATTCTTCTTGCTGTGCACCCCCAGTCTTCGCAGTAACATGGAGGGAATTACTTTTCCCGCATGAACGGATAAAGCTACTTGCATGATATCCTTCCAATGTTTTTCAATTCTATTGAAGTCTCCTTCCTTTGAGAATAGAGAATCAATGTGATTATATATAGTAGCCTTATCAGCTCGGACAAAATTTACGTCATTCCAGTTTCTCATTCTTGGCATTAGCTGTATCCCCATTAAATAAGCCAGAGCAAAGACAGGTTCACTTTGAGACTGGGTGTCTCCAATAACCGTATCAGGTTGAAGGTCTGTTCTATTTTCTTGAAAACCATCTAGTATATAAATAGCCTCCCAGGTGCCACAAGAAATAAAGCGGGTTATTAGGGCGACATATTTATTAGACAGATACTTGTATGCAATACCCCCAAAAGCCCCATATCTGATATGCCGTGCTCCTAGCATATTATTTTCGATCAACTCTATATGTGTACCATCTACGATCATATCTGAACCATCACCCCAAAAATCAGTTAATTCCCAACGATTATAGTTATTGATAATGTCTCTCATAGCAGCATCTATTTTCTTGGAATCAATATGCTGCTTATTGATTCTTCTCAGAATACGGGAGGTTAGTGATCCACCAATATGTCGAACCATTTGATTCGCTCCTAGATTACAACCATAACTAAAAATGGTGAAGATGTACTTATAGATTTTATCTTTCATTTTGGAGGTCGAACCAGAAGGTGGTCCAAAATGCCTGGTATATGGAATCCAAGCTTGTACTCTCTTTAGTAAATCAAGCAGGTCACGCTGAGGCATTTTCTTTCTTATCGTATCTTCAAAATGAGCCAAGCCTTTTGGTAATGGATTCGCCTTTTGTCTTTTTAGATGAGGGTCTCCATTTTCATCTATGTAGAATTCCGTATTTTCTGGGTAAGAGTCATCGGCTTCCTTGGCAGCTTCTGCTAATTGTTTTTTAATTAGTGCAACAAAATCTGCTGCATTATTCGGTAAGCCAACACTCTTGCAATAATCTTCTAGTAATTTTTCACATTCCGTCCATGGCAGTAATTGCTTTCGGTAATCAGCATATTCCTCTGAACCAGGAACATATAAATCGCCACATTTTAATCCATCTGCTATATGAAATAATACAGCTATCTCCAGTTCTCTTTTGCTCAACACCTTTACGCCATCTTCTTGTGTTTCTACATACTTGATCCAGCGATCTGGCATAAAACTCAGATCAATATCGTAAGGAAGCGTTTTAGTTCTGGTATCTCGATGGATTAAGATGAATGATAATGCTTTGGTTAAATCTTGATCTTCAGTTCCCGAACGTACTTGTAATAATTCCACCAGATTTAGTACGGCAGCACGATTGCCTTTAAAAGAATCCCAGAGTAATGGCAGGAAATTACTATCGTGGTAGGCTGCAACTTGCTCATATTTTTCTAGTAAATAAGCCGCTCCACCATTGTTTTCAATGAGTTCTCTCACCAAGCCACCCAATTTCGTATTCTGTGTAATTTGAATAGTATAGCCTACTACTGTGGAAAAAATAGCGAGCATTTGTTCTTCTATGGCACGAAAGAGTTCTTGCAATACACCAAGTTTTTTCTCAGCTCTTAGCTTCGTCTTTCTGATTCGTCTGAGAAATAAGTCGGCTAATTGGTCTTTAGTATCCACCTGTCTTTGATGTATTAAACATACGAGATGGGTGTATCTTTTTGCAGGGTTCATTCTCTTTACTTCTAATGCCTCTAAACTCATTATCTCCGCTGCAAACTGATGAACTTTTGTTGGGTTGATTATTTCAAATAATCGAGAAGTATCTATGAGTTGTTGAAGCCAAGCTAGACGGATCGTCCAGTTACGCATAAAACTCAAAGTAGGTTTACCTGGCTTTTCACACAATCGAGTAAATTCTGATTGAGTCTCTCCCATATTTACTTTAAGAAGATTGTCTAATATTTGTCGCTCCGAAGGATGTAGGGTAGTATTTAGTTTTTCGTACAAGGCTACATGCATTTGATAGCGGATGTGACCAACCATTCTATCTAAGGTACTGAAGGCAGGTAATTCAAATCGTTGCTCTATTAGTTTTTCTACTGCAACATTTAGTAAGTCTGGTGGATTACTCATTGTCAAAGCAGCTTTCTTAATAATTGCTTGAATCATTGTAGCAGCAGTATCCGACCAAGCATGGACTTTTAAATATTCTCTAATCAAGGTTCGGTAGCGGTGAAAGGATTTTTTGTTAGTTTCTGTCATCTCTACTAATGGCGTATCTACAGGATAGCCAAGTTGACTTGCTAAATATTGAGAAACAGATTTTGGAATAAACTTTATCGCTGATAAATATCCTAAGTGCTGGTGGCACTTCAATAAAGCAAGAAAGGTGAGCTTCTGAGATTTGCCTCTTACTTTTTTCAGAACCAATTCTAATTCCTCTTCGTTTGGTTGAAAGATCTTTTCTAGGTCTTCCTCGCTGTACATTTTTTTAAAACGAGGATACGCCGTTTTGGTAATTGAAATCATAGTACGTTTTTTATAAAAAGGTGAAAAAATAGATTTCGCATAATGGTCAGAGTGCGAAGTTTTTGGAGATATTGGTGGGTGATTTGCTTCGATTTTATGTAAAAATGCATTAACTTTTCGCCTCTGAAAATAAAAATGCGAAACTATGAAAAAAGCAGATTTTAAAAGAATGATCAACCAGATTGCGAAGAACTTTGCTAAGCATCAAGTTACCTATAGTCAATCTCAGTACATATTCAAGGAGGTCAGGAAAAAACTAGAACTGAAACCAGAGAAGAAAATCCAAGGGACGGTTAAACGATTATCGAGAAAAGAGTATCAGAACTTTATCAATGTGGCTTATGATAAATCTTCGAAGGTAGGACTGATGATGCAAACGCTTTTTGAAACTGCTGCTAGGGTAGATGAATTTACATCTTTAAATGCCAATGACATTTATTTTGATGAAATGAGAATTGTCATAAAATCTGGAAAAGGAAAGAAAAGAAGAGAAGTACCAATTGAGGAACATTTGGTTCGTTTGCTATCCACTCACTTAAAAGGTAGGAAGAGTGGTCCAATATTTAGAACCCAAAGAGATAAAAGATACACTAATCGAAGAATCCAACAAATTGTGAAGGAAGTAGCGCAACTTGCCCAAATCAAATCTATTGATGTTACCCCACATACGCTACGTCATTCAAGAGCCACCTTTTTAGCAGAGGATGGAATGGCAAAAGATTATTTACAAATCTTCCTTGGACACGACCAACCTAGTACAACTGAAATTTATACGAAGACGGCTGCCATAGATGTTGACCAAGCTTTTAGAAAGGTGTCCGTTGGTAACGGGAATGAAAAATAAGTATCACCAAATTAAGAATGGAAAATTAGTGGTTAATTGAAATGTCGTTGGGCTAATTGGAGAATTTGCCGTGAACAAGTCCAGTGTTTACGTGGATAAAATTCCTTGTGACTACTTTTACATGTATTATGTAACTACCCCTAGTTGGGTAGCTAAAACCGTTATCTGTTTTTCCTTTTTCGCTTGGTAGCATTTAGATTGATAACAATAGGTTTGTTCTATGACTTCTTCTCGCCAATTTT
>CALLVY010000618.1 GCA_938015925.1 uncultured Saprospiraceae bacterium | reverse complement strand
CCTTCCACACATTGAGTTAGGTTAACTATGGCATTACTTGCTCCATCAAATACTTGCACCCCATCAATAAATATATCATCTCCTCCATCTAATCCAGAGGTAGATGCACAATTAATAGAAGTAAAAGTAATTTCAGCAGAGTTGGCAGCAGGAATTCCAGTAATCGTTAGGGTCATTGTTTCTACAGCATGGTTGCCCGAGTTATCAGCAGTTTGAGTACAGTAAGTTGGACTACAAGAAGCATTACAGCCATCTGTCATTATTCCATTTGTGATTTCACTACCAAGGTCTACACTACCTGAAGCTTGAGAAAAAGTAAAAAGAGGGATAGCAAAAACTCCTAATAATACAAGTAGTGCTTTCTGAATGTAATTGTTTTTCATGTTAATTGTTTTTAAAGAATTGGGTGAATAAATTTTACATATCTAAAAGTCGATAGGGGCTCCAATAGCAAATAAGCTCCAAAGTAGATTCTGGAAAGCATCGTAATTAAAAACTTGATGTACTAAAGGTGCTAATCCTGAAAAGGATTATGTGAGTGATTTGAGGCTATGTAATTCGGGGTGAGTAAGTTATTTAATCAAAAATATAAATTTGACAATAAAAACCTATTAGAATTGGTATTATTTCTTTGTCAATCTTATTTAAATGGTGGTATCCAAAAGAATTTAGCATTGAATCACTATGGAGCTTCGAATAGAGCAACGATATAAAAAGCATAAAACATCAATACCAAAACACCTTCCCAGCGAGTAATTTTTTTGTTATTGGAGATAATCCCAAAGAGAATAGTCATCGCAATCATAAAAGGCAGACTGAAAATAAGAATGTTTTCGGGGATAATCAAGGTTCCAAAAAAAGAAGGAATGGCCATGACCAAATAGGTATTGAAAATATTGGAACCCAAGACGTTTCCAACAGCAATAGAAGACTTTCCTTTTCGGGCGGCACTTACACTCACAATTACTTCGGGGAGAGAAGTACCTAAGGCTACCGCAGAAAGTGCAATTACCTCAGGGTCGATTCCTGCCAAAACAGATAGGTGGCTAATGGCCTGAATGGTATAATCTGCTCCCAACCAAACCAATATTCCTCCAACAATCAATAAGACAAAAGGGCGAGCACCCAATTTTGTCCGTTCCTTTTTTTCCTCGTCGTCATCGGATTTTATGGAATAGAATAGAAAAATAATGATTCCTAAAAGAAAGAGTATAGACTCAAAAAAAGTAAATCTACCATCGAGTAAAGCAAAATAAAGTAAAAAAGCAGATCCCCAGAGATAGGGCATATCCACATGCCAGATATTATAATCCAACTTGATGGGATTGGCGATCAATGCTACGATTCCTAAAACCAAAGCAATATTTGTAATGTTCGAACCGATTACATTACCCACTACGATTTCTGAATTCCCGGCCAATACTGCGGCCACAGAGGTGGCCAACTCTGGTAAAGAAGTACCGAAAGCTACAATTGTCAGACCAATGATAAAAGGAGAAATTCCAAAAGACAATCCGATTTCTTCAGCAGATTCTACAAACCAGTCAGAAGCTTTGAGTAAAACTCCCAAACTCACAACAAATAAACCTAGGTATGTCAGTAATTCCGTTCCCATAAAGAAATTGCGCTTTTTTTTGAGAGCTGCAAATGTACGTTTTTTGTCTATAAAAGGAGGAAAATTATCTGCTCAAATCAAGGAAGCCACTTAGAGTGGAGGACTCGACGCTAAACGCAAGATAATTAACCAGAGCTGATTCAGTAAGTAAAGACTATCCCAATCAGGAATAGTCACTTCTTTTATCAAGGAAGTTATTTACCCGGCTTTATCCAAAAAACATTTGCTTACAAAGCTTCTTTAAAGGAAACCCTATGCTTCTAGGGCTTGATGTAGTTTACCAACAGGTATAAAAAAAAGGGTGCTTTCATTTATTCCAAATCCTATGATCCAAGAAAGTTCTAGATGGAATAAACAGCGGCCCAATTTGCACAAAACAAAAAAACAAGAGAAAGCACCTTCGTTGTTTGACGTTATTTTTTTCCTGTCCCTTGCCTTAATAAGACCAAAGATCATGTTCAAAATTAAAAATCTCTTGTTTTTGTTTTTCTGCTTCCTGCAATAAATCCAAGCCCTCTAAATACATGGACAATTTTCGATCATGGATATTGGAGGTTTTATAAATCGTACTACTAAAAAATCGCATTTCCAGAACATCTTCCCAGCTCATTACCCGATTGTCATTGCCAGGATTAAAGACTTCTTGTTGTGCCAAATAATTTCTCAAGCTGGGATAATGCACCCAAAAAAGAGGACGTTCGTAACGGAAGTTTCCATGTTCATCTTTGACTTCAATAATGGGAGCAATTCCAATAATTCGTACATTCATCATGGATCTTTGTTCATCAAAAAACCAAACCTCTTTTATTCGGAATCGTTTGATGTCTTCATAATTAATGTCATCCTTAACTATTTGCAATTCCGGTAAATAAGTTTCTGGATTATACACTTCAAAAGAGTCTATCCGGTATAAAATCCCATCCAAGTCCTCTTCACTTAAAGGAATATCGAAAGACTCCGTTTCAGCATCATACAATTGTATGATTCCTGCTAAAGCACCTTCCGACAGAATAGAGAAAAAAGGCTTCTCTGGATAAACAAAAGTCTTGTTCATTTTCTCATTGACATCAATCACCCGCCACACTCTTTTCTCCCAAAAAATATCTGCTTCTCTCACCTTTGGATAAGCCAGCACTTTACGACCTTTCATCATTTTTCGTTCGACAATATCATCCAAAGGTTGGGCGGATAAAAAAGAATAACAACAGAGGAATAGAAAACTGACTGCAATATTTTTCATAGACTGTATTTTTATGAGTTTAAAAAAAAGCACTCCCCGACTCGCTGTTGTGTCACCACCGGCGAATCACCTTTCTCTCAGTGTTTGGTGTGGGGAGTGCAATTAAGAGGAAACGGCCTAAACGGACTTAGGCAGTTAGAGCGTAACTAACTATTGAATTCGAAACACCAGGCCGTTCAACTTACGACTGCTCTGATCACCCGGACATTTCGCTTTGATTTTATCGAAATAAAAAGTGTCTCCAAATTTAGCGGCATTGGCCAATCGCCGAGTTTTATCACTATAGGTTCCTCCTCTATTCTGACTATCGAATACATCTCCATGTTTATCCACTCTGACCAATTCAAAACCAACCAAATCGCATTTGGCTTCAAAGTCAAAATTATCTAAATGCGGATAAATTTTATGGTAAGCCTTAAAAACATTTGGCTTCATAATTCCAGAATTTTTATCTCCCAATCGTGCAATTGGAGTAGGAATGGCTTTGACTCTATACTTAAATTGCGTGGGACTTAAACCTCCTCCGGAAACCGTGATCGTCGCATTGCCAGGACGACGGGGTTTGACGATATATTTTCCATTGGCTTTTTTAGAAATATCGACTCCTTCCCCACTTACCTGCACCTCCCCACTCGCCACCCCTGCAGCCGAAACAGACAGTGGATTTTCAAGGCCCAGGTAAAAAACATTCATCTTATCCGCCGAAGTAGTCACCGATCTTTCTCCAACTTCGTAAGTGAATTTTCTGGTATAGGAGGTCACCTTATTTGTACGGGGATCCCGAGCTTTGATCTCCACATTCAAATCATGGGTACCAATACTTCCTGCCTGGTGATTAAACAGGGCCTTACCATTTCTAACCGGTACTGGTCGGCCATTGACTCTTACCGAAATATTATCCGTTGTGGAGCTATAGGCGCCCAAAAAAATCTCCGCACTCAATTCCTCTCCAACGATCACATAGCTTTTATCCGCTGCGATCAAAGCTTCGTATTCATCATGAACGGGCTTGGCAGAAATCTTTTCTGCCAGATAATTGAGCAAACTAGTTTCTGCCACTTTAGCATCGCTTTGAAATTTGGTCAACAATGGTAAAACCGCTGCTACGGGCATTTGCCGAAAGGTATAATCCGCCCAATCTCTTTTGTCTGAATTGGCTGGTATTTCGGGAATACCTAATGGCATATTTTCTTCCACTATAGCTCGGGCCGTATCAGGCACTAGACTTAATAATTGTCTCCGTAAAGCCAAGACAGAATCTCGCAAAAGATTTCCTTCTCCTTCTTCTACAAAGAGGAGCGTTGTAATATCTTTGTCCTTCATACCCACTGGCAGATTCTCCTCATCCATTCCTCCTGACCGTTCTAGTAACTTCGTTTTCATAGCTTCAACAAACTTGCAAAAAGAGTTCGTATGTTGTTGGGTTTCAATGGCCTTTACATGAAAATCTTTGAACTGTGGGTAAGCTTCCGCTTGTTCCTTGATTGATTTAAAAAGCGCCTCATTGGATCGGCCAATGATCTGGGTACTTTCTTGGAGGCTTTCATTCATACTGAGAAAGGCATTTAGGATTTCGGCAGAGACATTGAGTGCTAGCATCGCAGTAAGTACGAGGTACATTAAATTGATCATTAGCTGGCGTGGTTCTTTTGGTAAGGACATAGAAGTGGCTCTTTTTAAAGGGTGAATAAATCCATTAAAATTGAATCTCTATTTCAATAGAGACAAAAGAATCCTATGCTTCCTGATGGAAACAAAGATTTATATTTATTAAAAAAATTGGGCGAAGCCTTTATGGCAAACGGGGGCTAGTGCAAATAAATTAGAATACCTTGTAAATTTTATTCATCCTGAGAGCGAAGAATTATTATTATAAAAAAAGGAGGTATTGCGCTACCCTATTGGGTGGTGACAAAAACATAACGGCTTTAGATAAAAAAGTAACAAAGCTTAATCTATTTTTTAATTTCACTTGTTAGGTAAGCAGGTGTTCAAATTAAATCACATAATAAATTGAGCACCTGCTTAATGGATCTAAAAGGTCTGCTCAGCTTATTTAATATTGGATTAAACCTAGCTAACTCGCATTTAGTCGAAAGTAGATTAACAAGAAGTCCTTTAAGTTTAGTTCTTTCGATATAAAAAGCTAATTTTAAAGAAGCGATAAATGATAGAACAGCAATGTATTTTGTAATTTTGCGTACTTAGTACGAAAGGCTATTTTGTTTACGCCTTACGAAAACTCACAAAAAATCAATTAATGGCACTCGATCAGGTAGACGTTGATCAATTAGATAGTGGTACAGAAGGAAAAGAGATGTCTTTTCTCGATCATCTGGAGGAATTGAGGTGGCACCTTATCCGTTCAGTGATTGCTATTCTGGTAATCGCCATTGCGGTATTAGCTGCGGGAAAACCTGTATTTGAGTATGTGATCCTGGCCCCTAAGCATCCTGAATTTTGGACTTATCGCTTTTTGTGTGGTCTTTCTGATGCCTTATGTATGCGACCTCCGGATATGGAATTGATTACGCGGGAATTGGGAGAGCAATTTATGGTTCACCTGAAAGTTTCCTTTCTCCTTGGTCTTGTTGTTGGTTTTCCCTACATCTTTTACGAAATCTGGCGATTTGTCAAACCCGGACTTTTGCCAGAAGAGCAAAAAGCAGCTCGTGGGGTCGTAGGCGTATGCTCCTTTCTCTTTTTATCGGGCGTACTTTTCGGTTATTATATTATCTCTCCCTTTGCGATCACCTTCTTGGGGAATTATGATATGGGAGCCACCAATTCACCTACACTATCTTCTTTCGTAGGCTATATGTCGATGTTTACCCTACCTACTGGTTTGGTTTTTCAATTGCCCGTAGCGGTTTTCTTTTTGGCCAAAATTGGTTTGATTTCGGAAGAATTTATGCGTACTTATCGTCGGCATGCTTTTATTATCATTCTGGTCTTATCTGCTTTTATCACTCCACCTGATGTCATCACTCAGATGTTGATCGGATTTCCTTTGTATTTTCTCTACGAAGCCAGTATCATTATCGCTCGTCGGGTCGAGGCCAAACGAGAAGCAGCATTAAAATCATAAAAAGTTAAGGGATCATCCCGCAAAAATATTTCTAATGGAAAGAGTATCCTCTTCAGCAACTTTATTACTTAAGTTTTTTATTCCCACTTTCTGGATTGTTTTCTTTGGATCATTTACGGCTGCGCTTTTTTTATCCGGCATTGGTATGAATTCCCGCATCCCGGCAGGTACTCTAAAGATAGGGGCCGTTCTTTTTTTCCTATTGGGTTTGGCCTTTTTATATTGGTCGGTGATGCGCTTAAAGCGAGTAGAATTGGATGGAGAGTTTGTCTATGTAACCAATTATTTTAAAACCTTCCGATATCCTTATCCCAATGTAGAGAAAATGGAAGAAAGCGATTATCTCTTCTTTCGATCTATGCACATTTACTTCAAAGAGTCTGGAACTTTTGGAAAACGAATCACCTTTGTTGTAAGTCAAAAATTGATGGATGATTTTTTAAAAGGTCATCCTAATGTGGCGAAGCATTTTTTGGGAGAGGCTTAGTTTATGGTTTCTAGGAGCAAACTAGAATAGGAATAAGGCCGATGAAACATGAAATAAAAACCATATTCGGAAGCTATGAAATAGAAGTTGCCGATCGGGAACTTAAGCTCACCATTTCTAGGTTTTTTAGAGGAAAGAAGGTTTCAAAATATCAATTATCGGACTTAGAGAATTCCTATCAACATAAAGAAAGTAGTTTATTAAAAATTGGTTTTCTGCTCCTTGCATTTCTTTTTTTCTTTCCAATTACGCCCCTCCTCCTGCTATCCCCCTTCCCTAAGTTATTTACCATTCTATTTGCACTTTTCGGCGGATTATTCGTTTACTACAAAATAGTAAACAATCAAATCGTGGAATTAAAAATCAAAGAGCAAGCTATTCGAATTCGATTTCCGATTAAAGAACGCAGAAAGCTTTTTAAATTTTTAAATAAAAAAATGAAGATCGCAACTTAAGTACTCCAAAAAAATAGCCTTGGAAAATTTTCCAAGGCTATTTTTTTATATCGTCGCTAATAATTTCAGACCCGTATTTTACACGATCCCAACGCCTTCATAAAGGGGGAAAGCTTCCATAAAGGTGTTCACTTCTTTTCGGGTAGCCAAAATCGCTTCTTCGTTTTCGATATTCTGAATCAGATGATCTATCCAATCGACCACTTTAACACAATCGGCTTCTTTAAATCCTCTCGTTGTAATCGCCGCAGTACCAATCCGAATTCCAGAAGTTACAAAAGGAGATTGTGTATCAAAAGGCACCATGTTTTTATTCACAGTCAAATCTGCTTTTACCAAGCCTTGCTCTGCCTGCTTACCCGTTACTCCTTTCGAACGAAGATCAATCAACATCAGGTGATTATCACTTCCCTCAGAAATCAACTTGTAATCTTTTGCGACAAAGGCATCCGCCATGGCTTGTGCATTCTTGATCACCTGCTGCCCGTAAATTTTAAACTCCGGTTGTAGTGCTTCGTAAAAAGCGACTGCTTTTCCAGCAATCACATGCTCCAAAGGTCCTCCTTGCATGCCAGGAAAAACACCACTATTGAGAATGGAAGACATTTTAATCACTGTCCCTTTCTTTGTCGTGCGTCCCCAAGGATTTTCAAAATTTTTCCCCATCATAATAATTCCTCCTCTTGGGCCTCTCAAAGTCTTATGGGTAGTGGACGTTACAATGTGGCAATGCTCCATAGGATCATTGAGCAAGCCCGCAGCAATCAAACCAGCTGGGTGCGCAATATCTGCCAAAAGCAAAGCACCGACCTTGTCGGCAATCGCGCGGAAACGCGCATAATCCCAATCTCTGGAATAAGCACTTGCTCCGCAGATGATCATCTTAGGTTGTTCGCGGATCGCTGTAGCTTCCACTTTGTCCATATCAATTCTTCACGTATCTTCTTCTACTCCATAAAAGCTCGGCTGGAAATGTTTACCAGAAAAATTAACCGGCGAACCATGAGAAAGGTGTCCACCGTGAGACAAATCAAATCCAAGAATTTTATCGCCTGGCTGTAAGACGGCCAAAAATACGGCGGCATTGGCCTGTGCTCCAGAGTGCGGTTGCACATTTGCATATTCAGCGCCAAAGAGTTCTTTCAGGCGATCTATTGCCAACTGTTCGACTTCATCTACCACTTCACAACCTCCATAATATCGCTTACCGGGGTAGCCTTCTGCGTATTTATTGGTCAAGCAAGAGCCCATCGCATCAATAACGGCTTGACTTGTAAAATTTTCAGAGGCGATAAGTTCAATACCATGACGTTGGCGTTGAAGTTCTTTGGCAATTAAGCCGGAAATGACCGGGTCCTTCATTTTTTAATGATTAGTTCTTTGATTCTGTTCTTTTAAGTCCTTCGCGAAATTAAACGACTTAAGTAGGTTGACGGAAATAAATTGATTAATTTTTCCTCGTCCTTATTAGGAGTCAAAGTTGGTTAAATTAAGAAAATATCAATATATTTTGGTTTGGCAAGAGCTAGAGTGGTAAAATTACGACATTTCCTCCAACAAACAACGCTAATCTCCGTATAAATCCCTTTGAAAATAACCGATCTAAACCTAGAATTTTATTAGCACAGCAGTAAAAATCGTTAATGCCTTGCTATAAATTCTGTTAGCGGATCAGATTTATTAAATTTGTTAGGATTCAATAGAATCGACACGCAAACATACAAGCACTTGGGAACATTAAATAAAAGCACCATAATGGGCTTATTGAAACACTATATTTCGTTTGGTCTCTCGAAATCTTCCTCTCTTGGAAGAAAGCTTTTTGCTACAATTTTACGAGATTCTTATAAAGAAACTTCAAACACAAACCGGCATATAACATTTGTGAACACAAAAGCATTTTACGTTTCCCTCGTTTTCTTTCTTTTTCTCCTCTCTAGCGATTGGTCTTATGCCGCTACGGATAGGTACCGATGTATGTGGCAAGAAGATCCTTCTCACAGTATTGTCATTGCCTGGGATCAACTATCGGGGGCCAACCCCGTTTTGTATTATGATGAATTTGACGGAGGAGAAGACCTTAGTCTTTATAGCAATTCGCAACCTGTAGATAAGGTGATAGACTTTAAAGGCATGCATAATAATTTCGTTCACTTGAAAGGTTTACAAGCAGGAACGGTTTATCATTTCATCATCAAAGATAGTAATAGTACTAGCCAACGGATGTCTTTTCGTACTGCACCGGATCACCCCTATGAACGCATTTCGATTATTGCAGGAGGAGATTCCAGGAATTTTCGGGATGCTCGACGGAGAGCCAATATGCTGGTGGCTAAATTGCGCCCGCATTGTGTAATGTTTGGCGGAGATATGACCGGAGGAGATAGTGCAAAAGAATGGATTGACTGGTTTAATGACTGGCAATTTACGATCAGTCCAGAAGGACGTTTAACGCCTATTTTGGCGACGCGTGGCAATCACGAATATTCTAATAAGACCATCGCCAACTTATTCAACATTCCCAATCCAAACATTTATTATCAAATAAAAATTGGTGGAGAATTATTGCAAATTTTTACGCTCAATTCTTTGATCGCAGCAGGTGGAGATCAAAGATTTTGGCTGCAAAATGAATTGCAAAAAAGTAATCAGACCTGGAAGATGGCGCAATACCATTTTGGCATTCGCCCTCATCATACCCGCAAAGCAGAACGAAATACTCAATTGTACAATTGGGCTCCCCTTTTTCAGGATTTTGGTGTCAACCTCGTGGTAGAATCGGACGCACATGTCGTAAAAACCACCTGGCCCATCCGGCCTTCCAGAGAACCTGGAAGTGAACAAGGATTTATTCGCGATGATATCAATGGAACCGTTTATGTCGGCGAAGGATGTTGGGGCGCACCATTGCGTAGAAACAATGATGATAAAAGCTGGACTCGAAATAGTGGAAGTTTTAATCAATTCAAATGGATTTTTGTCGATCAGGAAAAGGTGGAAGTGAGAACGGTAAAGACAGACAATGCCGAAAATGTGGCAGCAGTTTCGCCTTATGATCTTTTTACGCCACCTGCAGGAATTGACCTTTGGTCTCCTAGCAATGGTCAAGTCTTATACATTTATCCGAAAGGCAATTCTAATCCTTATCTAGCCGCCGCTACTCCGCTTGCAAATAGTACACCACCTGCTAGCTGGACTGCTTCTTCCAATCAAGTTATTGGACAAACAGCTGCGCTCAAAAAAGCTATTCCAAAGACCTACCAACAAAAAGTAAAAATCAGTGATTTGGGAGTTGACTTCCAGCAAGAGAAAGTTTCTTTCAACTGGCATAGTCAAGATGAATTTGATCCGCATTTGGTCTATGAATTACAAAGGGCGGTGGATGGAAAGAATTACAGTACCATTGCGGAGATTAGAGCACAAGGCAGTGGAGGAGGTCAATATCAAATCTCTGATCCTGCTTATCCGCAGATTAAAAATGAGGCCTTAAGTTATCGCTTAAAATACTTTGCGCAAGGACAAGTGATTTTGCTCAAGCCTCAGGTAAAGAAAGCAATACCGATTAGCAAACCGAAGGTCAATCGCTGGGCTGCCTATCCTTCCCTTTTGCCCAATCCACAGAATGGGCAACTCAAGGTCAAATATCAAATGGAGAATGAAGGAGAAGTACATATCGAATTGCGCAATGAATTGAATAAATCGGTTTCTCTAAGCGAATATCCCAATCAAAAACAAGGCAATTATTTAAAGACCATAGACATGGCTATCTTTCCCAAAGGACTTTATTTGTTGATTATAAAAATCAATGAAGATCAGGTCAGTCAATATCAAATTATGTGGAAGTGATTGGATTAATTTTGTCCAAACATTTAAAGAGGCTAACAAAAAACTTTAATTTTTTGTTAGCCTATTTACTTTTTGACCTTAGCCTTATGCTTTTTTAATTCATAGAAAAACTAGGGATCGACGATTCTTTGCTATTGAAAAAAGTCAGCATATTGATTTCTACTTGCATGAATTCGGTAAGTGGCAAATCTGCTAAATAGTCCATTACTTCCAATTCAGAATTGGCTTGAAAAACAGCCCAAAGGCGCGAATTTTCCAGTGAAAGTGCGTAGTTGAGCAATTTTCCCTCTTTAAAGTAATTATTAATCATTGCTCTTTGATAAGGAATCAAACTCATAAATTCTTCAGAAAGCACTTCTGGTAGGTGAAAATCTACCATGAATTGATAATCTGTATTGGGAGTGGTCATAGACTTGGTTGTTTAGATTAGAATATACCTTTTAATGCATAGTAAAATAAAAGAATTTAATTTAAAATGCCCTTTAGTGTAGGATTAAAATTCGTTTTCAAAAATACTCTATTACAATCGTTTTGATTGACCGTTTAGTATCAATTGTAGTTCTTTTTTGCACTTTTAGGTGCTTTTGTCGGGAAGCAGCATTGTGTCGGACGATTCAACATTAGCTAGAAACAATCCAGGAGATACCAGTAAGTCCTTAGATCAAATACGCCGTCAATTGGGTCATTCCCTGCAAACATTTATTCTACGCCAGTGTCATTCAACTTAAGCCTCCAGGCAATCCCTACAGCGACCAAACTCATAATGATCGCCACATAGCCTGCATACTCATAATTGTCCAATGTCCCCGAAGAATTTTTGACTACAATAGATCCGGAGATCAGCGAAGCCAAACCCAATGCCAATTGATTGACTGAAGATCTCACACTCATAAAACCTCCTCTACTTTCGGGACTCACCACGGAAGTAACCATCGTCGTAGCAGGTACAGAACGGCCACTGGAAACAACGAAATAAGAAGAAGTCACCACTAGTGCCAATACAATAGATACGGTTCCCAGATTGGTCAAAACCCAAATAGAAAAAAGGGCAAAAAAACTGGCCACCGTAAACACTTGAGCGTTTCCTACCTTATCGGCAATTTTACCAAATAATGGCAATAAGAATACCGTCAGAGTTCCGCCAGCCAAATAGATATAAGCAACTTGGTGATCAGAAAATCCAATATTCAATTGCATGTACGGAGCGATAAAAGGAATAATCGTAAAATGCCCCAACATCAGTGCCGTAGAAAAAAGCAAAGCGCTGCGCTGATTTTTGTTTTTAGCAATATTGGCAATCACCGACCAGGGAGAACTTACTCCTTTTTCTGTATTGAAATGACCAGTCATTGATGGAATGTATTTATAGATTAAAATACATCCAAACAAAGCCAGAAAACCAACCGCAGCAAAAGGCATTCTCCAACTAAACTCTGCCGCTAAAAATATTCCCGTAGGAACTCCAACGACGGAAGCCACAGAGAAGGCCGTCATGATAATACCCATTGCACTAGATCGCCTTTCGAAGGGCACGGAATCAGCTACAATAGACAAGACCAAGGCAGATAGCATTCCACCAAAAGCACCAGTCAGACATCGAGCTGCCAAAAAGCTAAGATAACCAGTGGCCATTGAACAAGCGATGGTTCCCAATGCAAAACCTATAAAGAGATTGAGCAATATTTTTTTTCGATCAAAGCGATCAATAAACAGAGCGCCCAGCAGGCTCATCACAAAAGCACTTAAGGCATAGGAAGAAACGATTAAACTAAATTGTTGTGGGCTAATTTGAAAAATATCCATAAACTGGGCTCCCAATGGCATAATGATCATAAAGTCAATGATATGCGCAAATTGAACCAATGCTAACAACAGTAATAGGAATTTTTCATTTTTCATAGGCTCGATAAACGGAGTAAAAGTTTGGTAAGAAAACTGACGGAATAAGTTCTTAAAGCTTGTGAATTAGGATTCTGGAAAGGTATTAGAACTTGGCATTATTCCAGCAAAATATCCTTTTGACAAAAGGAGTAAAAAAACAAACATCCACCGCAAACGCAGTGGATGTTTGGCCTATCACTTGTTAAACCAAAAGCACCTGCTAATAGTTCAGCAGGTGCCCGGAAAAATGACAAGGAATAAAATTCTATTAAAGTGCTTAGACAAAATCGATCAATTCCTATTGTCCGAGCTTTTAGTCTTTATTGTTAAAGAGAGAATCATTATATCTAATTAATTCAAATATAATGATTATTCCTCAAAGATGCTACTATACAACTGTTAAGATAGAGGGAGAATAAATTAGGCCGAATAGCCTTTTGACCAAACCCTTTCTAAGCGTTTTGCAAGATTTTCGTTTTCTAAGTCATTTCGGAAGAACCCTATAAACCCAAAAAAACCCTGTGATCAAAGACCACAGGGTTTCTTATTTGAACTTCTTTAGAAGCTCTTTAGAACTTAAGTTCTAGTATTGGATACCTAGAGCTTTCAAAGTTTGCATGTCTAATTGACCTACAGGTAGGTTATTATCTTTTTGGAACTTAGTCAAAGCACTTTTAGTACGGGTTCCCATAACATCATCCAAAGGACCTGGATCGTAACCACGTTCTTTAAGAGCGTTTTGGATGGTACGTACGGTGTAACCAGTTACTTTTTCACCACAAAGAACCTCTCTCCATTCTGTAAATCCACCTTTTTTGGTCAATCTCTTCTTAGTTACAGTAGCATATTCTGCAGGAATGTCGATAGAACGAGTAGCAGCAGCAGCTTTTACTTTACGAGTAGAAGTCGTTGAATACTCTGCAGGGATAGATTCTGTTCTAGAAGAAGCAGGAGTTTTTACAACTCTTTTAGTTATTGTGCTGTACTCAGCAGGAATAATTTCTTCTCTTACAGAAGCAGGAGTTTTTACAACTCTTTTAGTAATAGTAGTGTACTCAGCAGGAATTGCTTGCTCTCTTACAGAAGCAGGAGTTTTTACAACTCTTTTAGTTATTGTGCTGTACTCAGCAGGAATAACTTCTTCACGAGTAGAAGCAGGAGTTTTTACAATTCTTTTAGTTACAGTCTTGTATTCAGCAGGAATCATTTCCTCACGAGTAGTAGCAGGAGTTTTGATAACTCTTTTAGTTACTGTGCTGTACTCAGCAGGAATAGCTTCCTCACGAGTAGAAGCAGGAGTTTTGATAATTCGGCTAGTACGGGTTCCGTACTCAGCAGGAACTTCAATTGTTCTTACACAGTCATCACCATTGTCAGTGTAACCAGCAGCACAACCTTGACGAACTTTCTTCGTTACCGTTTTGTATTGAGCAGGAACTTCTACTAAACACCATACTAAACAATCGTTAGGATCTGCAGACAAACAGTTACGATCCGCTTTTTTCTTAACCCACTTAGTAGATGCAGGAGAAATTTCGATTCTCTCATTCTCCGTAGTGAATTGAGCAGGAACTCTTTCGATACGAGTACTTGCTTCTTTTACAGTGTACTGCTCAGTTACCGTTTCGTATTCAGCAGGTACAGGAATTACTCTTGAAGATTCCGCTTTCGCCAAAACTTGTTCCGTTACCGTTTCGTACTCAGCAGGTACAGTGATTACTCGAGAAGACTCAGGCTTAACCATTACTTGCTCAGTTACTGTTTCGTACTCAGCAGGAATTGCGATCATACGACGAGACTCAGGCTTAACCATTACTTGCTCAGTTACTGTTTCGTACTCAGCAGGGATAGGGATTAAACGCTTAGATTCAGCTTTCGCCAAAACTTGCTCAGTTACTGTTTCGTACTCAGCAGGAATTGGGATTAAACGCTTAGTTTCAGGCTTAACCATTACTTGCTCAGTTACTGTTTCGTATTCAGCTGGTAAAGCGATAATACGAGAAGATTCTGCTTTCGCAAGAACTTGATTGGTTATTGTTTCATACTCAGCAGGTACAGTTTCTACTCTAGATGAAGCAGCTTTAACCAAAACTTGCTCAGTTACAGATTCGTACTCATCAGCGATGAGACATTTAGCATAACACTTTCCGGGTTCAGCGTTTGGTGGTACTTCACCTGGACTTTGAGCCATTGCTGCGAAACCACAAAGCAAGAAGGTCGC
>CALLVY010000617.1 GCA_938015925.1 uncultured Saprospiraceae bacterium | reverse complement strand
GAATTGCTTGGAGATGCCAATTTGATCAACACAGAAGTGGAGGCTTATCGAAAAATAAGGGTAGAAGATATTCAGAGAGTGGCCAATGAAATTCTGACAGAAGACAATTGTTCTGAATTGTATTATAAGGCAAGTGCGAATACCAATACTTCTTCGTAGGAAGCAATTATTCTACTTTAAAATAAAAGCCAAACAGGAATCCTGTTTGGCTTTTATTTTTTTTCGACATCTAAGACTGCGACTTGCAACTCCGCCCCAGGTCGCTCTTCCTTTTTTTATTAAAAAGAAATCGAATTGACGATATCAAAAGGATTGAAAGCATTGAGATTTACGGTGTAGGTAATGCGGTTGATGTAACCTCCTTTTTCTCCGTAATCAAACTTTAAATTTTTAGAATTTGCCAAAGGAAAATACACTGCCAAATTGCCATTGAACCATTCCAGCATAATTCCTCCACTCCAATTGAAATGTTCTTTTAAAGTCTGGCCGCTAAATTCATGCGTGTCATTATAGTAACCCAAATCCAAATAAGGTTTTAAGGGAAGGTTAAAAGGAAGACTTTGGGGTAAATCAGCTTTTAGATTTACTGCAATTAAGAGATCATTTGACTTTCCAAAATTCTTTAATCCACCCAAAGCATTTTTAAATCCACCATCGCGAATCATCACTTGCTGGGAAACAAATCCTTGATTCTCATTTCTACCAAAATAAAAATCATCGTATCGATAATCATTATAGCCTTCGCCTACCAAGTAAAAATTCCCTCTAGCAAAACCATCTTGTAGCAATTCTAAATCCCTCCTATTGTTTTGTAAAAAATAACCTGCGAAAAAACGAATATCAACGCTCTTCCCAGTATTATAAGTATAAGCGCCATTCCATACCGCAGAAGCTTTTAGGTATTGATTATTCACTCCTGCCGCAAGAAAATTTTGCTGTTCTATAGCGATCCTAAAACTAAAAGGATTGATTGCTTTTTTATTTTGCCCCGCATAACTGAGTTCGTGAATAACACTGCGATCTGGTTCGGCAAAAAAGGTATTGCCATTGACGCTATCGCGAACCGTAACGATTTTTTCCTCATCAATAATGATCGAACGGAATTTTAGTTGGTGAGAAAAAGAGCCCTTTGCTTTTTTACCCAATTCCAATTTTAAAGAAGGGACCAGACGAGTATATTGCAAATCTATTTCGCGGAGCCAATTATAGTCGTGATTGAATCGCTTTACGCCAAGTTCCAGCGTCAGTCGTTCCAAAAATTTATTTCCAGCGTACCAGTGGTATTGTAGATTAGCTGTACCATTGACGTCTTTGGTGACAAAGGAATATACGGGAGCGATTGCAAATTCAAATTTCTTGGCGGGCACTGGATTATTAAAAAACGCCAAACCCAACATGGTTTTATTATAATTGTTCCAACTCATCACCGGCAAGACAGAGATCGTTCGTTTTTCGGAATGATCCAAACCTAAGGGTACGCTAAGCCGAATGGGTTTCATTTTTTTAAACAAGCCCTGCGTCTTGATGCTATTATTGGCTCGATATAAATCTGGTGCATTTCTTTCCGCATCCAAAACCAAGCGATCATAATCACCAGCGGGAAAAGTTACCGATTGTGCTCCTGAAAAACCTGGAAACCATTGAGTAGCCACCAACTGAGAATCCTTAATCCCAGAGATCGCAAAAGGAGCATCAATCCCGCCTTTATTTTTTACTTTCACTTCATAATCTCCTGTTGTTTCTGCGTCACCTGCTTGCTTGATATTTTGCAAAGCATAATCAAATTTCTTATTCGAATTGATAAAGCCATCAAAGAACCAATTTAAATCTTCTCCACTATTTTCTACCACATAGCTTCTAAAATCTTCCGGGCCAGGGTGCTTGAATTTCCATTTTTCATAAAAGCCTTGCATGATCCTATCGTACTTTGGAGTAGTTAAATATTTTTCCAAATATTTCAAAACCACTGCTGGTTTTTCGTAAATGCCTAGAAAGTAATTGATCCTACTAAAATCGTCAGAATCCGTTTCGGGAGCTTGATCCAGGTTTCGGCGAAACTGGTACAGCGCGGCTGTTTCCAGCAAGGAATAATCTGTCGTTCTCTTCAAAAATTTAGGAATCACATCCATGCCTTCTTGCTCATAATATATTTCGGTATACCGATGATCGTAATAGGAATTGATGCCTTCATCCAACCAGCCATGCGCCCGTTCATCAAAACCCAGGATACCATAAAACCAATTGTGTCCAACCTCGTGCGTAATCACTTCGTCGAGTGGCTGTGCCGATCCAGCCAAACCAATAACCGTAATCATTGGATACTCCATTCCTCCTCCGGCACTCAAAGCACTTTGCACCGCGGTAGCTTGGGGATAGGGATATTCTCCAACCATTTCCGAATAAAACTTCGTGGCTCGGTCGACATAAAAAGTTCCTTTTTTCCAAAGCTCTCCTTCTACATTCGTAAAGTAAGCCCAGGTATCTACTTTTTTGCCAGAAGCCAAAGTTACTTCACTCTTTTGGACATAGAAACGCTTGTCAGCAAACCAAGCAAAGTCATGTACTTTCTCTGCGGTATAGCGCAGGGTTTTCTTGGTCTTTGCCGAAGGCGGAAAGTCATCTGAGCTCGGCAAAGAATCTTGAAGGATGCGATTAGAGGCTGCGATTTGTTTTTCGATAAAAGATTTTTCACTTGCCGTTTGTAATGTTCCAGTAGAGGCAACGATATAATTTTGGGGTAAGGTTATTTCTACGTCAAAGGCACCAAACTCAGAGTAATATTCGCCCATATCCAAATAGGGCATTGGGTGCCACCCTTCGCGATCATAGACCGCTGGCTTAGGATACCACTGGGTCATTTGATAAGATTCACCTACGTGACCGAGCCGCGAAAAAGAAGCTGGAATTTTTAGAACAAAAGGAGTTTTAATGGTAACCTTTTCACCCGATTTTAATCCTTGCGGAAGCGTCAGTACTGCAATATCGGGATTGTCTTTTTCTAGTTTAAATTCAGCAGCTTGTCCATCAACCGTAAAATTGAGCTTGGAATAGTTTCCCAATTCTTTATCTTTAGCAAAGTAAAACTTACTACTTCCCTGTCTTACCTTTTGTCTGGCAAATGCAGTGTTGCGATCTTTAAATGCATTGCCCCAAAGATGTAGGTAAATAAAGGTCAGCTCATCTGGAGAATTATTAATATAATCCATTTCTATACCTCCAGCAATGGTATGTAAGGAATCATCCAATTCAACCTTGATTCGGTAGTTGACCTCCTGTTGGAAATAAGGAGTTTGAGCAATTCCAAAAGAAAGTGTTCCAAGGAATAATAAAAGGGAGTAAATGAATTTCATAGGTTTGCGTGTGTCTGTAGATATTATCTAGTTTAGATCAAAAATATTCAATAATTTTCAAATCCAATGCCTTATGACTCAATTAACCACACTTATGTTCGGACTTTGTCTGCTTTGTTGCTCCTGTGCTGCCCAAAAGCAGAGTCCGGCTGCTTCAGTGGAAAGCCTTCCTAAGACTCTGGTTGAAAAAATGGATAGCATAGGTTTTCCCGAAACTTGGGTAGGGGATTGGATTGGCGCATTGTCGATTTATAATGCCAAAGGTCTGGCTCAGGAGATTCCTATGGAATTGCAAATACATCGGACGGATTCGGCGGATCGTTTTACCTGGAAGATCATTTATGGAGAAGACAAGGTCGCTGGGGCTCGAAATTACGAATTGGTCGTCAAAGATCGGGAGAAAGGAGAATATGTGGTGGATGAACTTAATTCTATCGCTTTAGAGTGTTATTTGATTGACAATAAATTATTCAGTTGGTATGTCGTTCAGGATAATCTAATTTTGGTGACGAATGAAGTCAATGGAGAGGAAATGCAATTTGAAGTGATTGCGGGTTCACAGATTCCGGTGAGTACAACTGGCGGAACAATCATCGAAGAGGAAGATGTACCAGAAGTAGATACTTATCCGGTCAAGGGTTTTCAACGAGCTAGTTTAATGCGGAGAAGGTAAACAGCATCTTTATTCAGGCTTTTTTTGCCTTCCTTCGGCAAAAAAACGCAAAAAAATAACCTTGCCGGATTTAGACCCGGCAAGGCAACAAGGCTATGGACACCCTATGACTGTTCGATTAGAACCTAACCCATAGATTGTTTTCACCAATGGTTAGCATTGGTTATCCTTACAAATATCATCATTTTTATCGACTTTCACAATACAGGAAACGGATAAAAAACAAGGTAATTAGGTCTTTTACAAATCAGAAAGCCCAAGTCTTTTAGTTTTTTTTAGCAAGTCTCGGTGAAAAAATACCTGGCTTGTAGAGTTGTGCAGATACAGCTTAAGGCTGCTTCTAAAACGCCTTCTTTTCCTTGGTTTTGCACCTAATTATTAACTCTAAAGCTAATAATTTCAGAAACGAAGAGAAACAATCTTCCTTCTAAATTACTAAGCAATAGTAGGCTTAGCGCTGCGTTTTTTCTCCCATTCCCAAGCCGTACTCATAATATCTTCGATACCCCGAGTAGGTTCCCACGATAGTTTTTCTGCCGCTTTCTTATAATTGGAATAAATCGCAACTACATCTCCTGGACGACGTGGCCCAATTTCGTAATTGAGTTTTTGTCGAGTCACCTTTTCAAAGGCTTTTATGGCTTCTAAGACCGTAACGCCCTCGCCTATCCCAAGATTAAATACATCACAAGTTCCTGCCTCTTTATTTTCCATCGCATATTGCATCGCTTTGGTGTGGGCATTGGCCAAATCCATTACATGGATATAATCTCGGATACAGCTGCCATCTCTAGTATCATAATCATTGCCAAATACCGTAGCTTTTCCTCTTTTACCAATCGCTGTTTCGGTAATCACCGGAACCAAACTCAATGCTGGATTGACCGGAGCTTCTCCCAACAAGGCACTTTTGTGGGCACCTGCCGGATTAAAATAACGCAATAGAATCGCATTAAACTGGGGATTAATATTACAATAATCCTGAATCATGGTTTCTCCTATTTGCTTGGTAAGCGCATAAGGGCTTTCTGCTTTCTGAAGAGGCGTTGTTTCGGTGACGGGTAGTTCCGTTGCATTTCCATATACAGAGCAAGAAGAAGAGAATATCAAATTTTGTACATCAAATTCACTGCAAATGGAAAGGATATTGAGGAGACTATTGATGTTGTTTCTATAATACCACAATGGTTTATCCACAGATTCTCCAACAGATTTTAATGCCGCAAAGTGGATAACACCTATGATGTCTTTATTTTCTGCAAACACCTTGCGGGTAGCCTCCATATCACAAAGGTCAACGCAATAGTTTTTTATTTTTTTTCCTGTAATTGCTTCAATCCCTTTGATCGACTCCTCACTCGAGTTGAGGAAACTATCTATAGAAATCACATCAAAACCATTATTAAGCAAATCAACAATGGTATGGCTTCCGATAAAACCACAACCTCCGGTTACAAGTATTTTTTTCATAAATATTAAATTTAGCTAGCCGCAATAATGATTTTTGGGCCTTTTAAGGAAAAAGGATACGATGGGGTTAATTTCTACGAACTACTTAAGAACACTGTAAAAGAAATCAAAACAATATTGATACCTTTGTAAATATAATTCAAAAGTCCTGTTTCGCCTATTTTGCATAGGTTTTTTAACTGGACTTCGATTAAGCAACTCGACGAATGTAAACACTTACTGCTGTTACTTCGTCAACTCCTTAAGTCTTAATTACGTATCAAAAGAACTTTTGTTTAAAATATAGAATATTAATCATGCAATACACGGACACCCTAAAAGAAGTCGTCGAAATAGCTAGAAATGCCGGAGCCGCCATCCTTGAAATTTACCACCAGGCAGAAGGCGTAGAAATTGAACGAAAATCAGATAATTCACCTTTGACCATCGCTGATAAAACAGCCAATGATATTATTTGTGCAGGACTGGAAAAACTAGCGCTGCAATACCCTATTATCTCCGAAGAAAATAAGAGCATCCCTTATGATGTCCGCAAAGATTACGACTACTATTGGCTGGTAGATCCTCTCGATGGCACCAAAGAGTTTATCAAACGCAATGGAGAATTTACCGTTAACATTGCTTTGATTCACCAACAAATGCCAGTGATGGGAATCGTATATGCTCCTGTGCTGGAAGAAATGTATTGGGCTTCTAAAGGCAATGGTGCTTTTGTAGAAAAAGACGGACAAGTCTCCCAACTCAATATCAATGCTTTTACCAAAGCTGACGAAGGTTTAAAGCTCGTTTGTTCCCGCTCTCACCTAAACGAAGCCACCGAGACTTTTATCAATGGATTCACCAAACCTGAATTGGTTGCGACCGGAAGCTCTCTTAAGTTTTTGATTATTGCCAGTGGCAATGCTCATGTTTACCCCAGGCTTGCGCCTACCATGGAATGGGATACGGGAGCTGCGCAAATCGTATTAGAAGAAGCAGGTGGAAAAGTAATTGATGAAGAAACCAGCGAAGCACTAAAGTACAATAAAGAAAATTTACTCAATCCTTATTTTGTAGCTTACGGAAATATGGTATAGTATAATTGATGTCTTCTTACGGAGGTCGAAATCTTTTTTGCTTGTTGTAAAACAAAATTTTCAGATTCCGACCTCCATAGAAACACCGTTCAAAACTCCTAGATAACCAGCAGTTCGGCATTGCCTATTGATCCTTAACCATGCCTCTAACTTTCCCTAGAATATCAGCCATTGTGATCACTTTCAACGAAAGTAAAAACATTCGCAATTGCTTATTGGCACTGCAAAAAGTAGCAGATGAAATCGTATTGGTAGACGCCATGAGCGAAGACGATACGGTAGACATTGCTGTAAATATGGGAGCCAAGGTAGTGCAAAGAAAATGGCAAGGCTATAGCGCCGCCAAAAATTACGGCCAGGAAGTTTGTGCCAATGACTGGATCTTATCTATTGATGCCGACGAGATTCTTTCGGACGAACTCATTGATAGCATCAAGAATCTTCAACCAGAGCGTGGAACTGTTTACACCCTTGATCGATGCAATTATTTTTGTGGGCAATGGATCAAACATTGTGGCTGGTACCCCGATTGGAAAAAACGAATTTTTAATCGTCAAGAAGTACACTGGGAAGGAGATTTCGTACACGAAACCCTGCGTATTCCTTCCTCTTTTGCGATACATAAATTAGCAGGAAAATTGCACCATTATTCTTATACTTCTCCTGAAGATCATTTGCAAAGGATAGAAAAATATAGTGATTTATCTGCCCAGGATTTATTTGCCAGAAATAAACGCCCTCCACAAATCAAAACACTGCTTTCTCCTTATTTTAGATTTTGGAATACCTTCCTTTTTAAAGGTGGTTTTCTCGACGGACGCAATGGCTACCTGATCAGCAAACACGATGCTTATTTGACAAAACGCAAATACGAAAAATTGGCCCACCTTTATCAGCAAAAGAAATTTGAACCATGAGGGTATTGCATCTTTCATCGGCGCTTAGTTGGCGAGGAGGCGAGCAACAAATTGCCTGGCTTTTTCAAGAACTGAAAATCCAGGGAATCGCACAGTGGATTGCCTGTGTCAAAGATTCTGCGCTGGAAGAATGGTGCAAGCGTCATGACATTCCCACTCTAAGCTATACCAAAAGGTTTTCTGCCGATCCCATTCCTGGCCTACACATCAGTCGCTTTTGTCAAAAAGAGAAAATTGATCTGATTCACATCCATGATTCTCATGCCCATACTTATGCCATTTATTCAGCCAGTTTATGGGGCAATAAAACGCCAATGGTTTTAAGCAGACGAGTGGATTTTCCGATTCAGAATAATTTCTTCTCGCATTGGAAATACAATCATTCGGCTATTCGCTCTATTCTTTGTGTATCTGATTTTATTCGGAAAGTATTGGTACCAGACATTAAAGATCCCCAAAAACTTATGCTTGTCCACGACGGAGTAGACCTCAAGCGATTTGGATTTATCAGAGAAGGACGTCTGCATAAGGAGCTTAGCTTATCGGAAGAAACCATTTTGATCGGCAATGTAGCCGCTATCGCCTCCCACAAAGATTATTTTACTTTTGTAGATACCGCTGCCCTTTTGAAAAAATCGAAACTCCCTTTGCACTTTGTAATTATTGGAGCGGATGGTGGCGAACAGGCGGCGATTGAGGAATACATTCAGCAACAAGATTTGACTGCGGAAATTTCAATCTTGGGATTTCGTCCGGATATTCCAGAATTGCTTCCTGAGTTATCTATTTTTCTATTTACCAGTAAAACAGAAGGACTTGGTTCTAGTATTTTGGATGCCTTTGCTTGTAGGATTCCAGTGGTTGCTACCGCCGCTGGTGGTATCCCGGAAATCTTAAATCATGAAAAAAATGGTCTTTTGGCACCCATCCAGCAAGCCAAGCAACTTGCAGCGCAGGTTTTGCGTCTGTTACAGGAAGATGGGCTAGCTAAAAAGCTTTCCAGTAATGCTTTTGCAAACGTCCAGGCTTATTCTTGTACCGCTATGGCGAGTCAAACACTAGACATTTACCAAAAAACTTTAGCTAAAAGCTAAACAAAACCGTTTCTACAAACGTATGGAATAGGTAAATCCAAAGGATTTTGTTCCTTGAGCCAACACACAAAATTTATTCACCGCTTTTTACGTTATCATCAAAACCCAGCATTACTTACTAATCCCCCAATCTTTCTATCATGAAAAATACAGTCTCCGTGAAAAAATACTTCTATGTTCTTCTAGCTTGCGGACTCCTTTTGGGGAGTTGTAATGGTGGCAAACGAGCAACGTCCTCTAAAGATCGAGTCAAAAATACGCCAGGTATTCATTTCCAAAAGTCAAACACCTTATCGGCCGTACTCGACAAAGCTGAAAAAGAAAACAAAGTCGTTTTTGTGGACATGTACACCACTTGGTGTCTTCCTTGTAAGATTATGGATGAAAATGTATTTTCAGATCAAGGGGTCGGGACTTTTATGAATGAAAATTTTATCAGTTATAAAGTCGATACCGAAAAAGGAACGGGGCCCAACCTTAAAGATGTGTATGGCGTTATTGTTTATCCTACCCTTTTATTCATGGATTCCAAGGGAAAAGTTTTGGTAAGAAAAGAAGGAGGAGTTGGACATACGGAGTTTATGAATCTTGGAAATGAGGCGCTTAATCTCAATGTTGCGAATTAGTAGTTTACGGTAAAAAAAGATTTTTTACTACCTATTCTTGAGCCGATCAAAAGCAATGTTTTTTGATCGGCTCAAGAATTTTAGAATGAAGCTGTTAAAAAACGACTTCATTATGGCTTAGGCTCTTCCTTATTGGCTTCCTGTGTCGCAAAATAAGTCAGCACCTTTTTGGCTGGTCCTTTTCCAATCAAGTTTTCCAACTCTTCTGCTTTCGCCAATTTCATTTTTTTTACCGACTTAAAATGCGTCAATAATTTCTGTGCGGTTTTTTCGCCGATGCCGGGGATATCGGTCAACTCTGTTTTGGTAAAATCCTTGGAGCGCTGGTTGCGGTGAAAGGTAATCGCAAAGCGGTGTGCTTCGTTCCGCGCTTGTTGGATCAACTTAAGCGACTCTGATTTTTTATTGAGATGAAGTGGAACGGGATCTTTGGCAAAATAAATTTCTTCCAATTTTTTGGCAATCCCAATGACCACTACCCGGTCGAGTAAATCTAAAGCTTCGAGACTTTTTACGGCGGCGCTAAGTTGCCCTTTTCCACCATCAATAATAATGAGCTGTGGCAGGTCTTGCTTTTCGCGGAGCAGTCGACTGTATCGACGCGTGACAATCTCTTCCATCGAGGCAAAATCATCCGGTCCGATTACTGTTTTGATATTGAAATGCCGATAGTCGCGCTTTGCGGGTTTGGCATTTTTAAAAACGACGCAAGAGGCTACGGGGAATGCACCTCCAATATTTGAATTATCAAAGCATTCGATATGCAGCGGTAAGTCTGACATATTGAGATCCTTTTGTAAGGTACGGAGAATGCGCTCTGCTGGTGTTTGTTTATTGAGTTTGGAAATGGCTTCTTTTTGCCTTTGCATCAAAAAGTATTTGACATTCTTTTCCGATAAGTCTACTAATTTTTTCTTGTCTCCGATTTGCGGAATGATGATTTTTAGCTCAGGGTCTGGTAAGAATATTTTGAATGGTAAAAGTATTTCCTGACTAATGCTATTGAAGCGTTCGCGCAATTCAAGAATGGCAAAAGCCAATAGATCCTCTTTTTCTTCATCCAGATTTTTGGTCATTTCCAAGGTGTAGGTATGGATGATCGCACCATTGATGATTTTCAAATAATTGACATAAGCTTGTTTTTCATCAGTGGCAATTGAGAAAACATCTACATCTTTGATGGTCACACTTACTACCGTAGATTTCCCCTGATAATCTTCAAAGACGGATAATTTTTCTTTGAGGCTTTGGGCTTTTTCGAAATCTAGATTTTGGGCATGGACTTGCATTTCATCGGTAAAATGTTTTTTTACTGCCGCGAAATTACCCCGCAAAATATTTTTAATTTGATCGATTTTTTTGTTGTACGCTTCTTCTGTTTCCAGATTGGTACAAGGCCCTGCACAATTTTTAATGTGGTATTCCAAGCAGACTTTAAATTTGCCTGCATTGACATTGCTTTCGGAAAGATTAAGATTACAGGTCCGCAATTGGAAGATGTTTTTAATCAAGTCCAACAGTATTTTTACATTATACTTGGAAGTATAGGGACCAAAATAAGAAGAGCCATCTTTGATGACCCGCCGTGTAAGAAAGACTCTGGGGAAACGCTCTTTTTTGATACAGATATAGCTGTAGGTTTTTCCATCCTTGAGCATCACATTATACCTGGGTTGGTATTTTTTGATGAGGGTTGCTTCTAATAAAAGGGCATCCGTTTCGGTTTCCACCATTGTAAATTCCAGATAATGGGCATTTTTAACCAGAGCTCTGGTTTTTCGTGCCCGATCTTTTCTTTCGCCAAAATAGGAAGCAATTCGATTCTTCAGATTTTTGGCTTTACCAACATACAAGATGGCTTCATCTGCCCCAATGAAACGGTAGACACCAGGAACTTTAGGAAGGGTCGGAAGGAGTTTTTTATAATCTTCGTTGGTCATATGTTTAAGCAACAAGCAAGGGATGGGGAAAGTTTAATACCAATATTTAGTGTGGTAATTATTTTTAATTATCGGACAAGGCTTCTAATTTTTCTATCAGCCAATCCTTTTCTGCTACAATTTTCTTCTCTCTTGTTTTTTGCAGGAGCTTAGAAATTCTGCCTTGGTTAACTCTTGTTTTTGGATTAAGGAATTGCTTGAGTAAATCCACAAAATTGTTGTTGCCTTCTTTTTGTATTTGTGAAATGGATTTTTTTGCGCTTCTAAAGATATAGATCTTAAAAGCATCTAAGCGAGAATCGGTCAATGGAGAATCTTGTTCGTAGCGGATCATTATTTCGAGTCTTTTGGCTGCTACCTTGTAGTATACATCTTCATAAGTATCCGTCAATAATAGCAAAGATTTATCGTATTCGCCTAGGGCAAAATAATACCAGGCCATATTAAAGGAATAGACATCATTGGGGTGCTTGGTTCCAGCAATTTTATCTTTTGCGTTTTGTAAAAAATCGTAGACCCAAGTATATTCTTTGAGTTTCAAACCTCTTACCACCAGGTTTCGAATGGTACTAGGAAGCAGTCCTCCCAGATAATACAAATATCCTTTTTCCAGATGGACTTGATAGAGTTTAAAGGCTTCTTCTAGATAAACATCTCCTTCGCCTGTATTGTATTTAAATATGCAATAATTCCGACACAAAGCTTGTAATGCTTTTAGCGTATCCAAAGGAATATCTTTTTCTTTTTCGTCCAATATCCCTTTCAGTTTTT
>CALLVY010000616.1 GCA_938015925.1 uncultured Saprospiraceae bacterium | reverse complement strand
ATTCAAGCCCAGGCCAATGCCATTCAAGGTATGATGTCGCCCCAGCAATAGACCGAAAGTGGGACGGTGTTTGTTTTTTGAAAAAGAAAAAGAAGGAGCGATAAAAAAACCACGGGTACTGCCAAAAAGTTCTATATTAGCTGTTTTAGGAGGTGGATCATTTTGAGCAATCGCCTTTTGGGGACTAAAGCAAAAAGCGAACAAGGTGAAAAAGAAAATACAATAGTTTTGGAAAGGTGTTTTCATATTAACAGCAGAAATATTTTTTAAATGATTGAGTCCAAAAAAGAAGATTGGAGTCGATGAAATGTATAGATTTTGCAACAGGAAAGCAGCAAATAACTATAACCGGTAAATGCTCAATTAAGAAAATTGATCTTTCCTTTCCGTCCAACATTAAGTTCTAAAAATAACTAAATATAGGAGATTAAGAGAGGAGGAGGAAATTTATTTGGTCGTTGAAATTACCATACCTTAATCAAAGCTTCTATTCAATTGGTGTAGAAATCAAAAATGTGGAGGAGGAGAAATGCTTTCTTTGAAATACTTTTAGGCAACTATAAATCCAGGAACAATGGACTCGTTTCGAATTGCTATCCGAATTTTATCAATAAAGTATTTAATGCTTTGTATCGTTTTTGCAATAGCGACTAGTAGTCTGGTGGCTCAGGAGCAAGATCCTTTGAAGTTTATAGATTCACTCAGGATGATCATTGACCAAGAGGAAATCCATAGTTATGTGCAACAAGAAACGGAGACCGTTTTACACAAACGTGCATTATCAGAACTGAACAATAATAAGCATCTAAGTAAAAAGGAGCGTGCTCGTTTGCAAAAGACCATACATGATTTAGTTTTAAAGAAAAGAACGTATACTGCCTTGGTTTCTAAAAATGAAATCAGTAAAGAGGTTTTAGCTTACGAGGAAAAACTACAAGCGCTAAGCGATAGCATGACTTTTATTCAAGAGCAATTGATTGCAGCGATTGAAAATCCAGTGAATACTTATCGGACGAAAGAAAAAGCGGTTTATGTCTTGGCTCGTATTCATAAGGAGGAAGTAATTGAATACTTATTAGAAAAGGAAAAGAGGCTGCAGTTTGGAACAATGGATCCGGAGAATTGGCGGGATTATGACGAAGAGGTCTATCGTACGGCAATGATTGCGTTGTGCAAGGAGTATTTGTATCCTGAAATCAATTGGATGGTTTTTCCTTTTATCCTGGAGTACCTTGAAACCGCTGGTTTTTCTGAGATGGGGGTGATTCGACAATTCTCTGGGTATGGAAAAAAAGGCTATCGAGATGCTTGGTACCTATTAAAATTCATGGAGGCCAACGCAAGTCCTGAACTTAAAACGATTATTGAAGGAGAGCTAAGGAATCTAAACAATCCGACAGAAAGGGAATGATCATTTTTTAAACTCTAATACAAACGAGGCATCCATTTTTAAATCACAATAAAAATTTCTTAAAGTAACATAATCATGTTGATAAAAATACTTCAATCTACTTTGACTTTGTTGTTGATATTGATCCTTCCTTTTGGAAGTCAGGCGCAAGAAGGAGAACGTATACCACCAGGAACCAAGGAAGCTGTCCACGCCTTTATCAAAGCGGATGGTGGCAAGATAGACCAGACCAGGGTGGAACCTCCTTTTTGGTGGACGGGTATGGAAAACCCCAACCTGGAAATTTTAATCTACGATCAGGATATTCAGAAATATGGTGAAATAAAAATAAAGCATCCGGGGATAAAAGTATTGGAGGTGCATCGGCCTCAAAATCCCAATTACCTGTTTGTGGAATTATTAATCGGTTCAGGTACCAAAGCTGGAAAATTTGAAATCGAATTGTCTCAGGACCAACAGGTAAAAACGTATTCCTACGAATTAAAAAAGCGCGCAGCGCATCCACAAGGAATGCAAGGACTTGGCCCCGAAGATTTGATTTATCTATTGATGCCCGATCGCTTCGCCAACGGAGATCCCAGCAATGATGACCTTCCCGCTATGCGACAAAATGGCCTGGATAGAGATAATGTTTTCTATCGCCACGGAGGAGACCTGCAAGGAGTTATAGATCATTTGGATTATTTAAAAGAATTGGGAATTACGGCTTTATGGATGAATCCTTTTTTGGAAAATGATCAGTCTTACGATTCCTACCATGGCTACGCCATCACCGATCATTACAAAGTCGATCCCCGTTTTGGCAGCAACGAACTTTATCAAAAACTCGTAAAAGAATGCCACCAAAGAGGAATCAAAGTCATCATGGACATCATCCACAATCATGTCGGAGATGAACATTGGTTTATTCGCGATCTCCCCAGCGAAGACTGGATTCACCAATTCGAAGCATTTACCAAAACGACTTATCGAGCACCTACATTGATGGATCCCTATGCCGCCAAAGCGGATCAAACCAAAATGTCAGATGGCTGGTTTGACAATCATATGCCCGACCTCAATCAGCAAAACCCTCACCTTGCCAAATACCTGATCCAAAACCATCTTTGGTGGATTGAGTATACGGGACAAGATGGCTATCGCATTGATACCTATGCTTATCCCGATCAGGAATTTGCCGCAGACTGGGGCGAAGCCATGCAAGCGGAATATCCGGGTATCGGACTTTTTGCGGAGACCTGGGTACATGGTAGTCCGATACAAGCGCAGTTTACGCAAGACAATTATTTGAGAAAAGATTACAATTCGCACATGCCCGCAGTCACCGATTATCAATTGCATTATGCGATTAATGAAGCCTTGAGTAGAAAGCAAGGATGGACAGAAGGGCTTGCCAGAATTTACTACACACTCGCCAAAGATTTTCTCTACAAAGATCCTTTTAAGAATGTGATTTTCTTAGACAATCATGACCTCCCTCGTTTTTATGGAACCGTTGAAAAAAATTGGAATAAATACCGCAGCGGGATTTCTTTTTTATTGACCACTCGTGGAGTGCCGATGATCTATTATGGTACCGAGATTTTGATGGAAGGGGCAGGAGGTGCTTTTGGAGAAGGCGGGCGATTGGATTTTCCGGGAGGTTGGCCTGGTGATCCTGCCGATAAATTTTCCAAAGAAGGGAGAACAGATTTGGAAGAAGAAGCTTTTCAATTTGTAAAAAAAATGGCGAACTATCGTAAGCAAACACCTGCACTACAAAAAGGTAAACTGATGCAATTTGTACCCGAAAATGATATCTATGTTTATTTCCGGTATGATGATTCCAAGACGGTCATGGTCGTGATGAATAGCTCGGATAAAGCGCAGTCCGTGAGCTTGGATCGTTATCAAGAAAGGTTATTGGGTTTTAGCGAAGCTAAGGATGTGATTAGTGAGCAGGTACATGCTTTGCAAAATCCAATTGTATTGGAGGCACATGCTACTTTGGTATTGGAGTGTTTTTAAAATCTGGTTTGCGGTGTAGGGGGGGCGGTCTGCGGTTTTCGAATACCGAATACCGCAGACCGAAAAATCCATACCGCATTTTACCTAATCCCTTGTTGGTTGAGCCAGCGGTGATATTTTTTTGCATTGGAAGAATGCCCCGCTAAAGTTTTGGCGAAAGCGTGGTATCCAATTTCTCCAGGTTTGGCACACATAAAGATATAGTCGTGTTTCTCTGCTTTTAATACAGATTCAATGCTATTGATAGAAGCCATGCTGATAGGTCCTGGAGGGAGACCGGGGTAGAGGTAGGTGTTGTAAGGAGAATCAAATTCCAAGTGTTTATTGAGTACTCTTCGCAGGCCAAAATCTTTATTGGCGAATACGACCGTTGGATCTGCTTGGAGCAAAATTCCTTTTTTCAAACGATTCAGGTAAAGCCCCGCGACAGTAGGTCGCTCAGATTTTTTATTAGACTCTCGTTCAACAATGGAAGCAAGCGTATAAACCTCACCTTTACTCATTCCCAATTCTTTTGCCTTATCCAGGCGATTATTCTTTGACCAGAAATTTTTATTCTCTTTTTCCATTCTTTCAAAAAATTGAATGGGAGTGGTATTCCAAAAGAAGTCATAAGTATTTGGAATAAAAAGAGTCATAATGGTTTCGCGGGTATAGCCTTTGGAACTCAAAAAAGCTTCATCATTTAAGAGCTTTAGTAAAGACAAAGAATCCGTTTCGATAAAGCGAGCGGCTTTCCCTGCTACCTCGTCGATTAGGCGTTCATTATTCAAGACCACTTTTACCGTAGATTGTTTGCCTCCTCGCAGATGACTAATCAATTGGCGATTGCTCCAACCCGGTTTTACCTTAAATTTTCCAGCGCGCATCTCCGTTTTTTTATACTTCATCCGCTCTGCCAACCAGTCAAAAGAACTTTGATCGATTAGAATCTTTTGTTGATTCAAAATGTTGACCACTTCTTCATAGCTTGATCCGCTAGGAATAAAAACATAAGGGTCTTCTAATTGTGCGGGGACATTAGGAGCAAAAACTTCCTGGTATTTCTGAAAAGCGATTCCACCTCCCAGAAGGGCCAAAACGAAGACTAGGATAAGTAACTTCTTGAGCATAAGGCTAGCGACAAATCTTTAATTAATATTGTTCTTTCTCGTTCGGGAAATCCTGACTCTTTACATCTGTGATATAATCTTCTACCGCCACTTTGATGGTATCATATAATTCTAGGTAGCGACGCAAGAAGCGGGGTTTAAAATCCTTCGTTATTCCCAAAAGATCATGCGTTACCAATACCTGACCATCTACATCTGGTCCGGCTCCAATTCCGATGATGGGAATGACCAATTCCTCTGCTACCTTTTTTGCTAATTTGGCAGGAATCTTTTCGAGTACGATCGCGAAGCAACCCAGTTCCTGCAGCAACTTGGCATCTTCGATGAGTTTGTCCGCTTCCTCTTCTTTTTTGGCGCGAACGGTATAGGTGCCAAATTTATAAATAGATTGTGGAGTTAAACCCAAATGCCCCATCACAGGAACTCCCGCTGATAATACCCTGGAAATAGATTCCGAAATTTCTTTTCCACCTTCCATCTTTACGGCATGCGCACCAGATTCTTTCATAATGCGAATCGTAGAAGCCAAAGCTTCTGTGGAGTTGCCCTGATAAG
>CALLVY010000615.1 GCA_938015925.1 uncultured Saprospiraceae bacterium | reverse complement strand
CACATTAAAAACTGCTGAAGAAATCGTAGACGGTGCAATCGTTAACGGTGAAAAATGGCAAGGAATTACGACTAAGGCAGTAAAAGGTGGATTGAAATTGGCTGCTAAAAACCAAGATATTATGTTTGATACTTTGGAAACAGTAAAAGACCAATTGACTGTAAGTGCTAAGCGTTTCAAGAAATTGTTCCAAAGCTAATAAGCTTTAATTTCTTTTGAAATTAGTCTCCTAATATTAGGAGTATAAAATATCACAGTTTTAGTTGATAGGAAATAAATTTCAACAGGAGCATTTCATTTCATAGGAGATGCTCCTTTTTTTTTAAAAACAAATCCAATGTCTAATAGCATCTTCAACCAAGCAATCAAGGCGACCAAAGCCACCAATGGCATCCTAGCCAAAGCAGGCAGTAAAATGTTCCAATCTTCTTTCAGTACCGCAAAGAAAATAGCCGTACTCTACAAAGACGCTGGCTTGGAGACTTATAAAATTGGAAAAAAAGTAGTGAGCTCAACGGTTGAATTAGCCGTAAGCAATCAAAAAGAATTGCTACAAACGTCTGGCGAAGCCATTCGCGAAGCCGCTCAATCTATCCGCAAGACTGATCTCAAAGCAAGTCCGAAAAAGACTGCTAAGAAAAGTCCAAAAAGAAAGAAAAAAGCAGCGCTTACTATTGATGATGTTTTATAAAATAGTTAATAATTCTTTGATTTTTTTAATCTTAGAATCTGAATAGATAGATAAATTTTAGGGGTAGTAATTGATTACCATTTCTTCGATCAATTACTTTTTATAGGTTATAAATTTTAGAAAAGGAAGCAGTGGAAAGCGGGCTGGGGAAAACTCCTCACTCGTCCTCCGCTGACTTCCTGCTCTTTTTTTAGCGAGCATCTGTTTGGAAGAAAGGCTAAAGTTTAGGTATAGAAAAAGATAAAAGATATATTTTGTTTCCCGCAGATCGCGCAGATTTCGCAGATTCCACAGATTTTGGACGTTTGATCGTGAAAAAAATCTGCGACATCTGTGCGATCTGCGGGACACCTCTTTAAACAAAAATAAAATCATGCGCATCATATTATTCACCGGAAAAGGAGGCGTTGGAAAAACAACCGTAGCGGCAGCTACCGCCATCAAAGCAGCGAAGGAAGGAAAAAAAACTTTAGTTATTTCTACCGATCCGGCACACAGTTTATCCGATGCCCTCGATATTCAACTCAGTCCTGAACCGACCAATATCGCTCCCAATCTTTTTGCACAAGAATTTGATGTTTATTATTCCATGGAAAAGCACTGGAACAATATGCGTCACCTCATGCAAACCATATTCCGATACAAAGGCCTAAAAAATGTAGTCGCAGAAGAACTATCCGTCCTTCCCGGTATGGAAGAGGCCTCCGCTTTTTTGTGGTTGGAAAAGTATTACCGAGAAGATAATTATGATTTGATCGTCATCGACTCCGCTCCTACTGGAGAAACACTCACGTTGCTTTCGCTTCCACAGGTCGCCAAATCCTGGATGACCAAAGCCTTCAATCCCAAAAACATCGCGGTCAAAACCTTGACCAAAAGTCTTCGCCTTTTCACGGGGGTTCCAGTAGACAAGGGACTAGAAGAAATGGATGATTTATTTGGTCGACTAGAATCCATCCAAAAAGTATTTCTAAACCCAGAAATTACTTCTATTCGCATTGTGACTAATCCGGAAAAAATGGTCATAAGAGAAGCCAAACGTGCCTATACTTATCTCCAATTGTATGGTTATAATGTAGATGCCGTGGTCATCAATCGCATCCTTCCGAGTTCCGCAGGAAACGATACTTTTAAGTCTTATATCGAAGCGCAAGGAAAATACATTGAGGAAATCGAGGAGAGTTTCAGTCCCATTCCAGTATTAAAAGTAAAACACCAGGGGCATGAAGTCTTTGGCCAAAAACTCTTAAGCAAAATCGGGGCTTCCGTCTACAAGGGACATACCGCTTCTGATGTTCTTCACCTTGACAAACCCTTTGAAATCATCGAAAATGAGAAAGGTTATTTCTTTAAAACCAAATTGCCCTTCGTCCAAAAAGAAGAAATCGAATTGAAAAAATTTGGAGATGAATTGGTCATCAACCTGGGAAATCGCAGAAGATCAGTGATGCTCCCTCGCTTTGCCAGCTTTCTCCAATTGGAAGAATTTCGCTTTAAAGCTCCTTGGTTGGTGGTTTCTTTGGTAAAACCTAGTTAATCCATTTTCTGGATTTCCCTAAGAAATTGTACCTTGCGTTTTTTTTTACATCAAACACATTAACATTCATTATGGCAGGATCATCTAAAAAAGCTATTTGGGGAGCTATCATCGCCAATTCCGCTATTGCGGTCTGTAAATTTGTTGCTGCATTTTTCACGGGCTCCTCTTCAATGCTTTCTGAAGGCATTCACTCCCTGGTCGATACCGGCAACGGCGTTCTATTGCTTCACGGCATCAAAAGAAGTAAAAAACCGGCGGATGAAAGGCATCCCTTTGGTTATGGCAATGAGATTTATTTTTGGAGTTTTATGGTAGCCGTTTTGATTTTTTCACTCGGTGGAGGGATCGCTCTTTACGAAGGAATCGAACATTTGATACATCCTAAAGAAGTGACCAATGTAGAATGGAATTATGTGGTATTGGTCTTGGCCATGATTTTTGAAGGCGCCGCATTGCGAGTCGCTTTAATAGAATTCAATAAATCGCGGGGAGATGTTGGTATTTTACAAGCCTTACGTGATAGTAAAGATAGTTCTACTTCTGCCATTGTGATTGAAGATACGGCCGCCTTGCTCGGATTGCTGATTGCTTTGGTCTGCTTAGTCTTGGGACAAGTAACTGGGATCGTTTATTTTGATGGCCTCGGTTCTGTTTTGATTGGTCTATTATTGATTTCTGTTTCTTTCTTTTTTGCCATAGAATGTAAAGATCTCCTAATAGGAGAAGGACTGATGCAAAAAGATATTGACCTTATCGAAAACATCCTGAAAGCAGAAAAAAATGTAGAGGAGTTCCAAAGACCATTGAGTTTATATTTTGGTCCTAGCCAAGTATTGGTCAACCTTGATGTCAACTTTCAAGATGATTTGAATGCTGATGATATTGAAGATACCGTAGATCAGATTGAAAAGAAAATCAAGGAAGCCTTACCTAAGGTGAATCGGATTTTTATTGAAGCGGAGCGGATTGCTCGGAATAAGGCATAGAGGAAGATTACAAAGAAATTATCCTCTTCCTAAAAAAGGGTCTAACTTAAAGTTAGGCCCTTTTTTTTGTTTTACCCTCAAGCCACCTTTTGCTGAAGCTCCTGGAGTAGCATTCCCAAGAGTCGGTCGAAAGGGATAATTTCTATCGCAAAATTACTCCCCATACTCACCGGATTTTTTTCCAAATAAGCAATGCTTTTTTTGGCGCGTCTTTTTAAGGCCGCAGGATGAAAATCGACAGCAGGCATCAAGCAAAGGATTTTGATAAATGATTTGGCGCGTTGCGTTTCTTTTCCTTGGAGATAGCGATAGCTGTAGTTTCGGATGGCCGCTACCCGATCTATAAATTTGTCTCTGTCTCGAACCAAATAAATCAATAATTCGGCTATTAGGATATTGATATTATCTCCACGTTTATCGGTT
>CALLVY010000614.1 GCA_938015925.1 uncultured Saprospiraceae bacterium | reverse complement strand
CCATCTTATTGCAGCAGTGAAGGAGGGAATGTGGCTTATGAATGGATTGCCGGAGTTAGTTTGGAAAGCATCAATAATAATACGGGAGCGAATGGCGGCTATGCAGATTTTACGAGTCAAGTGGCCAATCTTAGCGCGGGCTCTTATCCGATCAGTTTGACCGGAGGATATAATTCTGGTGGCCCTTATGCGGAGCATTGGAATGTTTGGATTGATTTTAATGTGGATGGTGACTTTACCGATGCGGGTGAAAATGTATTTTCCCAAACGGGCAATGCAGATGTCAGCGGCAACATTACCATTCCTACCGGAACCGGAACAGTCAATACCAGAATGCGAGTCAGTATGCGTTGGAATAATGATCCAGGATCTTGTGATGCTTTTGATTATGGGGAAGTAGAAGATTATGGAATTGCTTTAACGGAAGTACAAAATCAGACGATTACTTTTCTGCCTTTGGCCGATAAATTAACGGATGATGTCCCTTTTAATATTGCAGCCAATGCGAGTTCTGGATTGCCGGTAACTTTTTCTTTAGTCTCTGGTCCCGCTTCCATTAATGGAAATTTGGTGAGCCTAAATGGTACTCCGGGTACGGTGGTGATTCGCGCCAGTCAAGCTGGAAATATCAATTATAATCCTGCACCTTTTGTCGAACAAAGCTTTGTAGTTGCGGAAGCAGGTCCAGAAGATCAGACGATTATTTTTACTGCGATTCCTGATAAAATTACTACTGATCCTTCGTTTACTATTTCGGCCAATGCGAGTTCTGGTTTGCCAGTGAGCTTTAGTTTGGTTTCTGGTCCGGCACTTGTTTCTGGAAATACGGTTAGCCTGACGGGTGCCGAAGGAACGGTGAGAATCAGAGCCAGCCAAGGCGGAAATGCGGATTATAATCCTGCACCAACAGTCGATCGGGTTTTTGTAGTGATGAGTCCTATGTTACAAGATCAGACGATTACTTTCGCTCCTTTGGCGGATAAAGAAACGACGGATCCCGATTTTACTTTAGCTGCTAGCGCAAGTTCTGGCTTGACCGTAAGCTTTAGTTTAGTCTCTGGCCCCGCCACTTTGACTGGGAATACTTTGAGTCTCACCGGAACACCAGGAACGGTAACGATTCGCGCCAGCCAAGGCGGAGATGCCAATTATAATCCTGCACCAAATGTCAACCGAAGTTTTGAAGTGACCAGCCCCGCGGCACAAAATCAGACGATTACTTTTGCTGCGCTGGCGGATAAGCTGACGACAGATGCTCCTTTTACTATTTCTGCTACTGCAAGTTCTGGTTTGGCGGTAAACTTTAGTTTACTTTCTGGTCCGGCAAGTCTTTCTGGAAATACGATTACTCTGAGCGGAAGCCCGGGCACAGTGACCATCCGAGCTAGCCAAAGTGGCAATGCAAATTATAATCCGGCAGCGGATGTGGACAGAAGTTTTTCCGTTATCGAACCAAGTACACCTGGGACCTATTGCGAAAGCGGAGGAAGCCAACCTTGGGTAGAATGGATTGATCGAGTGACTTTGGTAGATATTGATAATCAAACTTTTAAAGATCAGTATGGCGATTATACCAACTTGAGTACCGATGTCGTTCAAGGCAATTCTTATCCAATGGATTTGAATCCAGGACTAAGTTGGTCAGGACATGTTACCGATTTGTTTTGGCGCGTTTGGATTGATTTCAATCAAGATGGAGATTTTATAGATGCAGGGGAATTGGTATTGGAAGCCAACAATGGAAAAGATCCGGTGAGTACGACAATCGCCATTCCATCCAATGCTTCTTTGGGCAGTACGCGGATGCGTGTGTCCATGCAAAAAGATGCTTATGCGGGTTCTTGTGATATCTTCGATTATGGAGAGGTAGAAGATTATAGTGTAAAAATATTGAGTGGAGTAGGAGGTCCCGTTTGTGATAATATCACAGATGGTGGAATGATTGATGGAAACGAAACGGGTTGTGATACTTATAATCCAGAATTGATTAGTAGTCCAACTTTGCCAAGTGGTGGTAGCGGATTGATTCAGTATAAATGGGAATTCTCTACGAGTTCTGCGACTGGGCCATGGTCTACGGCTACTGGTGGTGCGATCACTTTTGACCCTGCTACTATTTCACAAACAACTTGGTATCGTCGTTTGTCGCGGAGAGAAAATTGTCAGGTCTACACCGGTGTTTCCAATGTCGTAACGAAGACCGTCGACAACTGTACCAACCCAGGAACCTACTGTGATGCTCAAGGAAATCAACCTTGGTGGGAATGGATTGGAGATGTTGTTTTTGGCGATATCCAAAATACCTCTTTTAAAGATAGCTATGGCGATTATACGGGGCAGAGTACAGATGTAGCCTTGGATGGAGATTATCCGATTTCTGTAAATCCTGGTTTAAGTTGGGCTGGATATCAAACGGATTTATTTTGGCGGATTTGGATTGACTTCAATCAAGATGGCGATTTTACAGACGCAGGAGAATTGGTCCTTGAAGCGAATAATGGCAGAGATCCAATTACCAGTTCGATTCAAATTCCAGGCGATGCGACCTTAGGCGCTACGCGAATGCGCATCGCGATGCAACGCGATCTCTTTGCCGGATCTTGTGAGATTTTTGATTACGGCGAAGTAGAAGATTATACCGTAAATATCCTTCCCGCCGGAACAGCTCCTGGCCGAGTGGCGCCACTATTAGCGCTCTCCGCTACCAAAAAAGCACAATTGACTTTACTCGAATGGACCAGTAATACAGAAATTCAAAATGCTTATTTTATCCTGGAACGTTCCGTCAATGGCAGCGACTTTAAAGAACTGCTAAGAATCAATAGCCAACATGAACGCAATGGTAATTTTTACTACAGCCGCCAGGATGAAAATCCGGTAAATGGTATATTGACTTACCGAGTTCAACAGGTGCATCAAGATGGCAGTTACCGTTACTCGGAAATTCAAGAAGTCGATTTTAGTGATTTACAAGAAGATTTATTATTGTTTCCCAATCCAGCAAAAGAGGAATTTTGGGTGAAGTTAAATCGCTATCATGGAGAAAGTGGAGTGCTTCAAATTCACAATGTTTATGGACAATTGATCGCTCAAAGAAACGTCGAAGAATGGACGCGTAAAGGAATGGCTTTTGATCTGACGGATTACACCAGCGGTGTTTATTTTGTAAGTTTGAAATTGAATAATTATAAAATCCTCACTGGACAATTGGTGGTTAGCGAATGATGCTAAGTTTAAAAATAATTGTTTAGAAAAAGGAATAGTCGATGTTTTTATAGCATCGACTATTTTTTTTTCAAAAAGTAAAATTAGAGCTGTTCGGAATTATTCAGTCTTTAAGGTGGCGGTTCCAAAACAGGGGAGACCGTCCGTAGTATGGAAAGTATGTGGTAGTGGCCAGAGGCCAAGAATCTGATTCGGTTAAAATGCAATAGCATTTACCGAGCATCCGCAGGTAGGTTTTTTCAAAAAAAAACATGGATTGGTGAATACTTTTACATTCCCACTGGAATGGCTATCGGCTTCTGGTAAAACAAAAGAAGTTTTAATTCCAGCGTATCCCAAAAGAATACTGGGATTCTTGAAGTATAAAACTTATATTCCTTTTTTGTCGTAATTTTATTGTCAAAACACCGCTTTCATGAGTTTTCAAAATCCAAATTTATCCACCTCTTTTTTCAACGGCGATCCCTTACCCGATGCTCCCGCTTTGGCGGAAAGGGGGAAGTATACGATTGGCGTTCGGACGATCCAATTGGTAAATAAAAATCAAGTAGATATTTTAAATTCCAAAGATGGAAATGATCCGCTGTATGATCGGCCAATAAAGTTGGAGGTTTGGTATCCTGCTCATTTACTTCCTGAGGAAGAAGCAGTGGTGACCTACGAAGACGTGATGGGCCTTGCGGGTGATCCCAGAAGACCATTGCTCCCTTTTCTTTTTCAGGGACGCGCGAAGCGCGATGCTTTGCCGCTCAAAGAGCAGGCGCCTTATCCTTTGCTGGTGGTGTCACATGGATATCCTGGTTCCAGATTTCTCTTGACTAATTTGACCGAAAATTTGGCTTCCAAAGGGTATGTGGTCGTGGCGATGGATCATACCGATTCTACTTTTCGAGATGCCGCACCTTTTCAGAGTACTTTGCTCAATCGTTCCAAAGATATTTTATTTGTGTTGAATAAGATGGCTAGATTTTCGAAATCGAAGGGGCACTTTTTAGCAAGTTTGGTCGATACGGATAATACGGGTTTGATTGGTTATTCGATGGGGGGCTATGGGGTTTTGAATGTAGCGGGAGCGGGGTATAGTGATGGGCTGGTTCAGTTTTTTGAAGGCATGACGGGCGGGAGTAAAGCTTTGATAGAAAGAGGAAAGAGTGCTCCGGATTTTAAAGCCAATATTGATCCGCGCATCAAAGCCGTGGTCGCTTTTGCGCCTTGGGGAATGCAGGAAAATAGCTGGGATGCGGAAGGATTGAAAGGCGTATCGGTTCCTACTTTTTTGATCGGTGGGAGTCAAGACGATATTTC
>CALLVY010000613.1 GCA_938015925.1 uncultured Saprospiraceae bacterium | reverse complement strand
AGTTCCGAAATCGGAGCTGCTTTTTTTTTGTGGTAAAAGAAAGAGAATCTTATCGATTAAAAATTTCTGTCCCCGGATAAAAAGCGCCCCAGCTAAACCAATATCCAATAAAGGATTCCATCGGCACCAGATCAGCACCATATCCCGAAATCACACTTCCAAAAAGATCGTATTGATTTCCGGCATCGTCTTGAAATAAAGCTGCTCCTCCAGCAGGTAAAACACTAAAGGCTCCAATGGAAGCATTCAACTGAAAAGCAGCTATAAAATTTTCTTCTTCTCCTCCGACTAGCAATAATTCCTGGCCATTAAAACGGTCTGTAAATAAGGCTCGCGTATTGGATGCAAAATCAAAACCAGAAAAAGGATAAGCTTTGGTTTTTCCATCGACAAAAACACCGAGGACTCTTTCCTTGCGGGGAAGTCGGTCATCATTGGGAGTCACAGAGAAAAGTAATTCTTCATTATTTTTATAATTTCCGTAAGGATAGCTGCCGTAACTTCTCGAAGCTCCGGTCTCCTTATTGACGACCTTGGCATCGGGGAACATCTCTTTCCAGGTGGTCCAGGTCGTTTCGATGAGTGGTACCAAATCAGGAGTATCACCGGAAAGGTTGCCATTGATGCATTCGAGCCGCATTTGCGACCAATTGGAATCTGAGTCTCGGTCGTAGGGGATCAAATTGGAATTGTATAAAAGCCCGGAGACCCCAAAGGTGGTTTCTTTTCCGGCGACCATTCGATTCCAACCAATGCCCGTTCCAGTCAATGGACAATAAGTAACCGCTACCCCAAGGTTTCCAATTTTATCATTGATGATTTCGTGCCAGTCCAAAATCGGATGAGGGTAACCTCTGATTTCCGTTCCAACTTTGACCCCAATGATCAGGTCATCTTCTCGCATAAAATCAATATCCGCCATTGCACTAAACTGTGGTTCATCGACCGAAGGAATTCCATCTTTTCCCGGACCGCCATCAAAGATCTCAGCGATTGGCACTAGCCAATTTTCATTGGTAATATCATCTTTCTTACAAGCGGAAACGAAAAGTAATAATACAGCAGTGAATAGGAGCAATTGTTTTTTCATAAGATTGATTTTTTCCTAAATGATGATAAAACAGTTCAATTTAAAACCGCCAGTAGAGGCCGGTATTGAATCGATATGTTGGCGTTATTTGAGTACCCACCAAATTGGCGTATAAGGGGAATTCCCCATTGATTTGATAAGACATTTTTTCGCTGAACCAGAAAGTGATTCCTGGATTGATATAAACCCACTCGCCGCCAGAACTGGGTAAGAGGCTTCCATTTCTAAAATCTGGTTGCACTGTTCGATACCTAAATAATAAAGAAGGATCTACTAATTTATTGAAGAGAACCATCCGATCACTTATACCAATTGACACTAACCATTCTTCTCCAAAAGCGTAAGTTTCTATTTCATTAAATCGTGGATTCTCTCCCTTGAGCGCATAAGTACTGGAGAGGAGCAAATTGCTACTTGGCCGGAAAGATAGTTGATGCGTAAACTGTCCCCAAAAAATCAAATCCCAGGCGCCACTTCCTGGCTGGAGATCCGCGCTCAAAGTAATTCCTCGATCGTCTTTATTCCCAAATGCGCCCAATGGAATTTTAGGCCCCAAGCCCAATTGGAGATTGCTCCCGCCATTTTTTGTCTTTAATACCTGGTATTTAAAAAGGGCAACGGCATCACCAATACCAGAGGTCTGATCAAGATCTGTTTGCTGACCATTTTGACGAATAGTTCTGACTTGCTGTAAAAAAGAAAAAAAGAAATCCGTAGAAAAACGATTGGTCCAGGTGTGTCCTATTTCCAGCAAAGCAGAATGCGTTGTTCTATTTCTCGATTGGTCTTCTAATTTCTCTACGCCTTCTTTTAATGTTTTCAACACATTCCAATCATAAGACAAACTCACTTGTGAACTCCCCTTTTCTGCGGTAGGCAAACCCAAATTCCCAGAGACCGGTACTCCTCCTGAACAACAAGATTGAGCGTCCATATTTCCCGAAAGGAAAAAAACAAAAAAGAAAATAGGCAAATAGATTCTCATCTGATGGAATTTGAGACGGTGGAAGTTAAACGACTAATTAACTTATTAATAAATCTTTCCGTCGATTGTTCCAAAATAAGCGTTCTAAAACACTAAGAAAACACCAGACTTGAAAAATAGCTAGGGAGTGTCGAAGAAAAGACATTCCAATAGAAATATCCCGGACAGTGTGTCAGGGATTTGATGGCTTCTGAGCAAAAGCCATTTATCAAAAACATTCTTGGACACCTCCCTTGGTCAATCAAAAAGAAAAAAAACAGGCCTAAGTAGGGAAACTTAGGCCTGCAAGAATTATTCACCAAAATAGATAGAATCATAAAATTTGATAGACAACCTTATGCTTACTATATACTATTAAAACGGGTTCCCAGACCAATTCCTTGGCCGTGGAAAGAAAATCTTAATCTACATTATCATGCAAAAAAGAGTTGTCCGTACGCATTTCTGATTCTTCCGAATCGGAGATGGTCCATTGAGATCTGTCGAGTTCGGCAGAGTCAGGAACATCATCGAGGTGTACTCTACGACGAACATAAGCTGGCTCGCTTTCTAGGTCTACAATGTTTTTAGGATTGGTCAGTTTGCGGGTAGTATTGCGCAATCGCTCACGTCGAGCCAATTCGCGATCCATGTATTCTTTCTTTTCTGCTTCTTCTTTGGTACGATCCACATCCTTGCGGTAGGGCTCGTCATAAGAATAGCGATCTCTTCGTTTGCTACTTAAGTTAGCAGGAATATTGCTAAACTCAACGGTATTTTTTTCGGTAGCAGTTTCTTCAGAGTGACCTAAGTCATAAAGACTTTTTTTCTTATTGTCATTGGTCTCGTCCAGGGAAACAACCACTTTGTCTTCTTCCATTATTACTTTGTTGAGCGGGTTGTGCTCAAATCCAGTAGCGATTACAGTTACACTAATCGATTCACCGAGGGTTTCGTCGAAACAATTACCCCAGATCAAGTCCGTTCCGTATCCTGCTTCTTCTTGTACAAATTCTGTAATCTCAAAGATTTCATCCATGGTTACCTCTTTGGTACCAGAAGAAATATTGAGGAGAATGTGTTGTGCTCCGCGGATGTCATTGTCTTCCAATAATGGAGAATTCAATGCCTCATCGACAGCGCGTTTGGCGCGATCATCTCCATCAGCAGTAGCGGTACCCATGATGGCAACTCCACTATTTCTCATGACGGTATTGACATCTTCAAAATCCACGTTGACATAACCAGGTACCGTAATGATCTCTGCGATTCCTTTGGCCGCAGTAGTCAAAATATTATCTGCCTGAGAAAAGGCATCTGAGAGTACGAGGTTGCCATGAATTTGGCGGAGTTTGTCGTTAGAAATAACGATCAAGGTATCGACATTTTTCTTTAGTTCTTCCAAACCTTCCATTCCCTGAGAAGTTCTTCTACGACCTTCAAAAGTAAATGGCAAAGTGACGATTCCTACTGTAAGGATATCCATTTCCTGAGCTGCTTTGGCGATAATTGGCGCGGCCCCCGTTCCGGTTCCACCACCCATTCCGGCAGTAACAAACATCATTTTGGTATCGGAAGCCAGAAATGCTTTTACATCATCGATGGATTCGATACAAGCCTGACGACCTATGATTGGTTTTGATCCTGCTCCTCTACCTTCGGTGAGTTCAGGACCTAATTGTATTCTGGTAGGTACAGGACTAAGGTCCATTGCCTGGTTATCGGTATTGCAAATGGCAAAGTCGACACCAATGATGCCTTCATTGAACATATGCGTTACCGCATTGCTCCCGCCTCCTCCAACTCCAATTACCTTAATTATTGATCCTTCTTCTTTTGGCAGTTCGAATTGCATAACTGTTAATTTTTGATTTTTGATAAATTTTCATGATT
>CALLVY010000612.1 GCA_938015925.1 uncultured Saprospiraceae bacterium | reverse complement strand
TTAATTGCAAATCAATGTTTTATGAACCTCGCGTCCAATTTTAGAATTCAGTTAGCTCGCTAAACTCATTAAAAAATTGTTAGCGAGAACCATAAACTCTTGATTTTCATAGGAAACTAAATTTAAACATGCTCTTAATTTGATGCTTTTATTTTTTTTACCACAAAAGAATCAAAAGGTAACAAAAGCTCGAATGTACTTTACTCTATTCTTATTGCGATCGTGGATTTTTGTTTTCTATTGTTCCTTTTGTGGTAAAAAAAGTCGATTAGAGGAAAATTAAAATTGCTAGAGTTTTCATTTTGATAGCAATATAAATGTTTGTTTTTTCTCCCCAATAATCATTCTATTTTAAAACACCTTCATTCTTTAATTGAGAAAGATTTTCCGTTTTTAAAAATTAAAAAATACAACTTTTGAAATTTACGATAAGTAATACAGATAAAAATTCTAATGCTCGTGCTGGTGTTTTAGAAACAGATCATGGAACGATCCAGACGCCCATCTTTATGCCAGTAGGTACAGTGGGATCTGTTAAAGGTATTCACCAACATGAATTGGAGAATCAAATTAAAGCACAGATTATTTTAGGAAACACCTATCATCTTTATCTTAGACCAGGGACGGAAATTTTAGAAAAGACAGGAGGTCTCCATAAATTTATTGGTTGGGACAAACCGATGTTGACCGATAGTGGCGGGTACCAAGTATACTCGCTGAGTGGTCGTAGAAAGATTAAAGAAGAAGGGGTAACTTTTCGATCGCATATAGATGGTTCAAAACATTTTTTCAATCCAGAAAACGTGATGGATATTCAACGTCAGATTGGAGCGGATATCATTATGGCTTTTGATGAGTGTACGCCTTATCCTTGTGATTACCATTATGCCAAGCGTTCGATGGAAATGACACACCGTTGGTTGAAGCGTTGTTGTGATCGCTTTGATGAGACAGCAGGTTTGTATGATTATAAACAAAGTTTGTTTCCAATCGTACAAGGAAGTTGTTACAAAGACTTACGTCGTATTTCTGCGGAGACGGTTGCTTCGTTTGATCGGGAAGCGAATGCGATTGGAGGTTTGTCTGTAGGAGAGCCTGCTCCTGAGATGTATGAAATGACAGAAGTTGTTTGTGAGATTTTACCAAAAGAAAAACCGCGCTACTTGATGGGCGTTGGCACGCCAGCCAATATTTTGGAGTGTATCGCGTTGGGTATAGATATGTTTGATTGTGTATTGCCAAGTCGAAACGCTCGACATGGTTTGTTGTACACTTCAAAGGGGATCATCAATATTAAAAATAAAAAATGGGCGGATGACTTTTCGGCTATTGATGAAGATAGTACGTCGCTTACCAGTCAGGTTCATACCAAAGCATATTTGAGGCATTTGATTCAGAGTAAGGAGTTGCTGGGCATGCAGATTGCGACGCTTCATAATTTGAGCTTTTATCTTTGGTTGGTAGGTGAAGCGCGTAAGCATATTGAGGCAGGAGATTTTGCTTCTTGGAAGACGGGGATGGTTGAGGAGGTACAGCGTAGACTTTAATGATTCAATAATTTCAATGAGCACTTTTGGATGCTTTGTCTCTTGGTGGTTTAAATATATCTTAGGTCTATCTCCTAACAATAACTTAATATAGAAACCATTCGCGAGCTTAAATAACTTCAACATAAAACACAGAATTAAAGCTTAATGCTAAAAAAGCTAGACGCATATATCATTAAAAAATACCTAGGGACTTTTTTCTTTACGGTTTTGATTTTTACACTTATTGCAATCATTATTGACTTGAGTGAAAAAATTGAGGACTATGTAGATGAGAGTGTTCCTTTGAACGAAATCCTTTTTGATTATACGGTTAATTTTATGCTGTATATCAATGGATTATTGTTGCCGCTATACGCTTTGATTTCGGTGGTGTTTTTTACTTCACGGATGGCGTACAATTCTGAGATCATTTCCATATTGAATGCTGGTGTTAGTTTTAGAAGAATCTTACTTCCCTATTTAGTAGCAGGAGGTTTTATTACCTGTTTACACTTGTTAGGTAATCATATTTTTATTCCAAAAGGAAATGTAAATCGAGTAGAGTTTGAACACAAATACATTTGGAAGCGAAATGATAAGGGGAAGAAAAAAGATGTGCATGCCTTTATTTCGCCTGATACCAAAGTTTATATTCGAAGTTATCGAGAACGTGATTCAGTTGCCTTGAATTTTAGAATTGAAAAATTCGAAAACAACGAATTGATAGCCGTGCTAAAAGCAAAAGAAGCAATGTGGCAGGGACCTCCTAATAAATGGCGACTCAGCGACTACGAACGCCGATCTTTTGATGGGATGGACGAGGTATTTGAAAATGGGAATGGCTCATTTATAGATACCGCTATAAATATTACTCCAGCAGATTTTGTGCGTTACCTAGAGCACAAGGATATGATGGAAACAGGAAAACTTATAGAGTTTGTTCAAATTGAAAAGGAGCGGGGTGTTGGTAATACAAAGATCTACGAGGTTGAAATACATAGAAGAACAGCAGAACCCATTACGATTTTAATATTGACAGTCATAGGTGTGTCTATTGCTGCCCGTAAGGTAAGAGGAGGAATGGGCTTGCACCTTGCACTTGGTGTTGCCGTTGGGGCAATCTATATTTTCTTATCTAAGTTCTCTACCACTTTTGCGATTAATGAAAGTCTACCCGCTGTCCTTGGGGTGTGGATACCGAATGTCATATTTGGAATGGTGGCTATTATAATGGCTATTAAGGCCCAAAAATAGGTTACTAATTCGCTCCTTGTTTAAGGCATTTCATGGGTTATAGTCCCTCTATTTTTCTTTTGTATCCTCTTTCTTCTTCATTTTGTTTAACTTTTCTCACCATTCTTGTTCTACGCTTTTTGCCATTTATAGCCATATTTCCATCATATAGGATGATGACTAACCTTCTAATTTAAAGCGAAAATTCACTATTTGCCTCTTTGTCTGTCTTGTTTGAGACAAACTTTCAAAAATTTTTGAAAGTTGTAAAAATACAGAAAGATGTTTAATTTATGCTTTAATGAGCTGTAAATCAGTTGTTTGTGTTGATAATCACAATGGGTTTAAAGTACTTTGTTTAATTTTGTTTAAGAAAACGTTCAACAGTTACTTGTATTTTGTTTAATCTTTACTTACCTTTGGTTAAACAAAAAATCAAACGACCAATAAAATCTATAATTATGTCAACATTAGAATTTGATTCAAAATTTAATCAGCTTTCAGCCTTGTTGCATTCATTTGCATATAACCTTACTAAGAACGTAGAAGATGCGAGAGATTTGTTTCAGGAAACTGCTTTCAGAGCATTGACAAATAAGGAGAAGTTTCGCGCAGGAACTAATTTCAAAGCATGGTTATTTACCATCATGAAGAATATATTCATCAATAATTATCGTAAGAAAATGAAAGCCAATACGATTATTGATTCAACTGACAATCTATATTATATCAACTCTGGGGGAAACTTGATTTCTAATCAAGCGGAGTCGAACATTCTTATGGATGAGTTGGAAACAATCATTGATAGTTTGGATGAAGGAATCATGGTTCCTTTCATGATGCACTACGAAGGGTTTAAGTACCAAGAAATTGCAGACAAACTTGAGTTACCTCTAGGTACCGTCAAGAGTCGAATTTTCTTCGCACGAAAAGAATTGAAAGAGATAATTAACAAGCGTTACGATAGATCGCTTGAGTTAGAAAAGGAAGCTTAATTAGCTTCGAAAGATTAATGCAGATATTCAATTTAAATTGATCGTCTGTAATAGAAGGATAAAAAATAGTTTTGATTAATTTAGGCGGCAGCAAAGTTTACCTTTGCTGCCGCTTATTTTTTTGCTTAATGCTGGGAGATATGCTTATTTACTTAACATTGAGGAGGTATAACTTAGTGACATGAATGAGAAAAAGAAACAACAATATTTTACGAAGGGACTACTCAATTGGTATAGAACTTCCGATCGGCCAATGCCTTGGAAAGGAGAGAAGAATCCTTATTTGATTTGGCTTTCCGAAATTATTTTACAGCAAACAAGAGTGGAACAAGGGCTCCCCTATTACGAGCGATTCAAAGCGAAGTATCCAACGGTTATAGACTTAGCCAATGCCCCAGAAGATGAGTTGATGAAACTATGGGAAGGATTAGGGTACTACTCTCGCGCTCGTAATTTGCATGCCACTGCCAAAATAATAGCCACCGAGTACAAAGGTATTTTTCCAAAAGATTACAAAACGATTCTTTCACTGAAAGGTGTTGGACCCTATACTGCTGCTGCTATTGCATCCTTTGCTTATGGTTTGCCTCATGCCGTGGTGGATGGAAATGTTTATAGAGTATTGTCTCGTTATTTTGGTATTGACTTAGCGATAGATTCTACCATTGGTAAGAAGGAATTTACAAAGCTAGCAGGAGTTGTTCTGGATGTTACCGATCCAGGAGTTTATAATCAAGCGATTATGGATTTTGGAGCAACTTATTGTACGCCCAAAGCTCCTAAATGTGGACATTGTAATTTGAAGAAGAGTTGTGTTGCCTTCCAAGAAAAAGCGATTGCGAAATATCCATTTAAATCAAAGAAGTTAAAAAAGCGAACGCGTTATTTTAATTTTCT
>CALLVY010000611.1 GCA_938015925.1 uncultured Saprospiraceae bacterium | reverse complement strand
CTAGTAGATTAAGAATACCTTTTCCATATTCCAAAAATATGTTTTCCATTACCTTTGGAGTCGCGGCTGTATTCTTCCGAATTTTCAATGAGTTCAAAATTGGGCAGGCTTTCTTTGGCAAACAAGTTTCTATATTGATCTACATCGAAGGGATAAAACGCTCTTTTGGAATGCTTTGACCGAAATCCATTATTTTCAATCTCTTTAAAGTCGTTTGGGTTCTCAAACATCCGATTCTCTTTCAGGTTTACTGTTATGGTTAAAAGTCCATCGTCAGCTAGGCAGTTAGCAACATTTGTTAATACCCATTCTTGTTTATCCCTTTCCACAAAGTGCAATACCTGATTGAATAGTATCAAATCAAAATTTCTAAATTCGCTGAGGTCTTTTTCACAGATGTTATATCTGGGTGTAAATTCCCAGACTGCCCTCCAGGATTCTAAGAACTTAGGCATCCCCAATATTCTTTCTTCCTTAGTTGAATCTTTAACTACTTTAATATACCTCATTAAACATTGTGCAAAATGTTGGTCATTTCTAAATTTCCAATAGGGGCCTTTGTTAACTTTTCGGGACTCGGATTCAATCACTTTTATTTCACTTTCTAAGTAATCTAATCCAACCAATGAATCTACAATTGCACTGTGGTAAATCAATTCAAAAAAATCAACTGGAATCCCGCAACCAATACTTAAGATATTTAGTTTTTTTCTATTGAAAATTTCAGCTTGTAGAATTTCATTTGCAAAGATCAGTTCTCGTTTCTTCTCTGACATAGCTTATTACTTTCCTCTTGAGGCAATACTCAAGGACAAATTAATGATATTTTCCTTTACCACAGCAGTTAGGATTTGTTTCATAAGATTTGATGTTCTATCGATAGATTTTAGCGCGCTTTGACATTCTTCCATGTGGTATTTTTGCCTTTAGAAGTCGAGGGTATTTTAGCTTTAAGGAAAAAACAGTTACACCATCTCCGCAATGGTCACTCCATCCCCACCATCCTTCGGTGCTGGATGAAAAACATTGCCAATATCCGAATACTCTCTCAGTTTTCTCTGGACGGCTTGTCGCAAAACTCCCGTTCCCTTTCCATGTACAATTCGAATCTGGGTAACATTGCTCATCAAAGCTTTGTCTACAAAATTTTCCAATAACCTTAAGGCTTCTTCTTTGGTCATCCCCCGCAAATCCATCTTCGATTCAAAGGTAGCGGTATCGGCGACCACATCCATACGAATGCCTTTATTTCGTTGAATTTCGAGCGGTTCATTGGCATGTTGCAGATCGCGGAGATTGGTGGTCATTTTCATGATTCCCATCAAGACGATGACTTTGTTTTTATTGATGGATTCCACTTTTCCAGTGGTACCTCCGGTACGAAGTTTTACAAAATCCCCTACTTTAATCGGGCCTTTCACTTTAGCTTCTGCGGGTTTGTAATAGATTTCTTCTTTTAGACCACTTACATCCTCGCTGAGTTGTGCTCTTTGGCTTCTTACTTTTTGAGAAACTTCTTTGGCTTTTTCCAGGTTTTTCTCTTCTCTGATTTCTCGAACTAGTTTTTCAAGTTCTTTATTTTCTCTGGCGCTTTGTTGGAGGTTTTTTTCCTTGGCTTCGAGTTTGTGTTTTTTACGTTGGAAGTCGAGATCCTTGTAGAGGTTGTCGTAAGTTCGCATGAGCTTTTGCAATTTTTTTTCTCGCTCTGCGATGGCTTCCAATTGCTCTTTTAGTTCCTGGCGTTCTCGCTGCAAATCAACCAACATTTCATCAATGGCTTTTTCATTGGCGCCTGTTCTTTTCTTGGCGTATTGCAATACTTTTTGGTCGAGTCCGCTTTTGGTGGCAATTTCAAAGGCATAAGAACTTCCGGGCGTTCCCACTTTGAGTTCGTAAGTAGGCGACAGCGTATCTTTATCGAAAGTCATGGAACCATTGACGATGCCACGATTTTTAAAAGCAAACATTTTTAGATTGGAATAATGTGTGGTGATCAGACCAGATACTTTTTTGAAATTGAGTTCGCGCAGGATAGACTCGGCAATGGCGCCTCCAATTTTTGGATCGGTTCCGGAGCCAAACTCATCAATTAGCAAAAGGGTTTTGCTATCCGATTTTTCTAAAAAGGTTTTCATGTTTTTCAATCGAGAACTATAGGTACTTAAGTCGTCTTCAATAGATTGTTGATCGCCAATATCTGCAAAGAAGTTTTCAAAAATCCCCATCTCTGATTTTTCATCCACCGGAATCAACATCCCTCCCTGAAACATCAATTGCAACAATCCGACGGACTTCATGGTAATCGACTTCCCTCCTGCATTGGGACCACTCAAAACCAACAAACGATTATTGCCAAACAAAGTCAGATCAAAAGGAACCGTTTCTTTCCCTAATTGCTTGTTTTTTAGAAACAATAATGGGTGAAAGGCTTTTTGAAAACCAATGGTCGGGCGATTCTTTACTTTCGGTTTATTGCCATTGATTCGAATTCCCAAACGAGCTTTCGCCTGAATGACATCAAAGGTGACTATTAAATCTTGGTATTCCTGAAAAGCGCCAACGTAAGGACGCAGCGTGGTACATAGTTCTTTGAGGATTCGATAAACCTCTCTTTTATGTTCGACTTCGAGATCGAAAATATCATTATTGATGTCAATGATTGCTTCCGGTTCGATAAAAGCCGTTTTTCCGGTGGTGGATTCATCATGGATGATACCGCGGATTTTCCTTTTGTGCTCCGATGGTACACTTAAAACACGACGGCCATTCCTAAAACTTTCTACAGAATCTGTCAACCAACCATTTTTCCGATAATCCCCAATGAGCTTTCTAAATTGGCGATCCAATTCCATTTGCTTGGACTTAATGCCTCTGCTAATCTTCAATAAAGCAGGAGATGCATCGGCCCTGATATTGCTTTCATCATCCAAAACAAGATCTATGGTTTTGATCAAAGCGGCATCAAAAATAACGGGGCGAATAAGGTCGTATAGATGAGGGAATCGTTCTTGTCGTTCTTTGTTGAAATAGCGGAAAATCGCTTGCATGGATCGGAGGATGAGTCCAATGCGTTGGATTCCTTCCTCTTGCAAAACCGAGTCAATGATTTCCAACATTTTAAGATCTTCAGATAGATCAAAATACGTTTTCAGTGGAAAGGAACTTGGACTTTCAAGAGAAATTTTATACTCGTGAACTTCTTCCAACTGACGGCTGATCTGATTGAGATCTACAGAAAGTTGTAAAGACTTGATTTGATCTTTTCCCAAATCACCCAAACACTCTTTAACGAGTATTTCCTTAACTTTATCAAACTCTAATTTTTCAAAAATATCTTTCGGCTCGAATTGCATTTTATTTCTTTTGTGCGAAACTGGCTAAACCAGTTAATTTCCTTTTCCTATATACCCAAACACTAAATCAATAGACATCAGGCTTCATTGGTTTTAACTTATTTTTTCTTGGATTGTT
>CALLVY010000610.1 GCA_938015925.1 uncultured Saprospiraceae bacterium | reverse complement strand
AAGAGGCGGCCCCATCTCTGGAGATTTTTTTCTTTTGAATCTTTAATAATTGATTATATCGAAATGCAAGACATTATGGTCTTACACTTCAATATAATCAATAGTGTTTATCTGTAAGAAGCTTCTTATTGAAGGACTACTGTAATGTTTTTTATTGTAGGAACTGCTATGGTATTTGAAGTGCCATTATTTGCGTTTGAAGTAACATTTATTCTAAACAACCTGCCATTACATAAGTAGTTCTGTGATCCATCAGGCGGACTACTATTGATTATTCCACTAAGGGAACAAGCGCCAGCTGTGGTAGACCAGGTGATGGGGTAGGTGACGTCGAAGTAAGTTTCTGTGAATGTATCACCGGGGGCAATATCTTCGTCCAACAAATTAGGAACAGGAATACGGCTATCAAAAGCATCAACCTCCCAAGTCACAGGGCTTAGGTTTATAAGAGTAAGGTTGATGGTTTGAGCTTGGGTACTTACTGAAATGAAAGTTAAGGCTAGGATAATAAATAAATTTTTGTACATAATGATTAAGTTTTGGTTAAAAAATTGTTTAAGATTATCTAAGAATAAGCGATCAAAACTTAGCCAATTTGGTATTGACTTATTTTAGTGACGCTTAGAATTAATGCATTTTTTTATATATTTAAAATAATGACACGTGCTCGTAGGAGGGAGTATACCCAGCTTTTTAATGTTGAGCAAAAAACCTAAATTGTTGTGGTTTTTTTGATCCGCCTACTTTGGATTGATCTTAATTTTTTAGATAGCATTGCCTTAAGACAATAGTGTCTTTATCAAGATAAACTTCAAAATGTTTATTATGAGTTGATCGATAGAATCATGAGATACTTTCTTTCTTCAGAAAGAAGTATTTCAGATTTAGAACCCTGATCGAGGTTAATAAGTGTAATGCGTTAAAGGATGTACGTTGTTTTTTGGGTACTCAATTAAAGAAACCTACATTAAATATTTAGGTTGAGTTACAAAATCAAAAAATATAGTACTACAAAAAGTTGACTAACTAAATTTTAACAGAGATGTCAAAATGGATTTTATCGTTAAAACTTTTTCATGATAAGTAGGAGGACTATAAAGCTGTCGAAGATAATCAATGATAATTATGTTCATCTACTTATATACAAAATAAACAATATATTTGTAAGATGCAAGCGTGTTGTTCATTTGTTGGAATTAAGTACCCATAAAAATAAATGCACAAGCCATGGAGTACAAGCATCCTCTTGGAAGAAAAAACACCTCCAAATAAAAAAGAGGCCGCCCCATCCCTGGAACCACCTCTTCTATATCCTTCACAGAAACACATAGCATCTCTGTATAATTTTCAATCTACTCCCACATCGCAGCCGCCTTCGCGCCCAAAGGCACATACTTCGCATTATACATCGTCGCATAATACTCCGCAGCCATTCGATCCGAATCGAAGAAAGGTAAAATTTCCTTCATCCCCGTTTTGACAATTTTCATCCACTGCTCCGGACGATCATAATAAATCGGTAGAATTTCATTTTCCAAAACGCTCAACAAATTCTTGCGATCAATATCGTCTTGTTCAAAATGAGGCAGACGCGCGTCCACCACAGGAATCACAAAAGAGTTGATGCCGTGTTTGTAAAATTCTGGAATCCAGCCATCCTGGGTAGAGAAATTAACAGAGGCATTCATCGCCGCAGTCATTCCACTCGTACCCGAAGCTTCTCTAGGAACCCTTGGTGTATTCAACCAAATATCAGATCCTTGTTTGAGTAATTTCGATAGCGCCAGTTCATAACCGACCACTACTGCACAGTTGGCATATTTTCTACTCAAGTGAATCAGGTGATTAAAAACCGATACCGCATCATAATCGGTAGGGTAGGGTTTTCCTGCCCAGATGATTTGTACGGGACGATCGGCATCGTTGAGTAATTTTTCAAAACGAGCGATGTCTCGGGTAATCAAATCCGCTCTTTTATAAGAAGCAAATCGTCGAGCCCAGACAATCGTCAAGACATCCTCCTTGAATATTTTGCCACATTGGTTAGCGACCTCATCAAAGAGTTTTCTTTTGAGTGTTTTTTTGCGTGCTAAGAAAGTTGCATCGTCTTTGCTCTCCATGGCAGCATCCAATTGCTTGTCGGACCAATACAAATGGTTTTGAGAATTGGTGACGTGGGTAATCGGGCAAATGGCCTTTTGGTCACCCCACATTTCGCGAGCAACTTCTCCGTGCAATTTAGAAACCCCATTGGCAATATGCGCGAAGCGCAATCCTACGAGTGTCATATTGAAAACATCACTGTCGAGATTGGCGATGATTTTTACTCGCTCCTGATTGATGCCATAGAAAAAACCCATCTTGTCAAGCAGACGTAAATTGTGCTTTTCATTTCCAGCTTCCACAGGTGTATGCGTGGTAAAGACCATTTTTTCTCTAACCGCTTCCAGGCTACCAAATTTTTGGTACAAGTAAAAAGCAGCAGGCAAACCATGTGCTTCATTGAGGTGATAGGCCTTAGGTTCGAAGTTCAATGCTTCCAGCAATTTGCATCCACCAACACCCAATAAAATATACTGCGCAATTTTGGTCTCCGTATTAGAATCATAAAGTCGATTGCAAATACTTCTGGCCAAATAATCATTTTCCGGTACATTGGTACTGAGCAAAAACAAAGGAGCTGTCCCGAAAGTCTCAGGATTGAGATACATGGCCTTCACCCAAACCGGATGATTATTGACCGAAATCACAAATTTGATCCCTGTTTCTTCCAGAAAGTGGTAATCCTTTTCCTGAAATTGCGCATCCATAGATTTATCATTCTTCCGTCCCTGATCATAATAACCATGGTTCCAAAGAATACCAATGCCTACAAAATTTTGTTTCAGTTGATAAGCGGAGCGCAGGTGAGAGCCCGCCAGATATCCCAGACCTCCAGAATAAATCTTCAGCGCTTGGTCAATGCCAAATTCCATACAGAAATAGGCTACCTTTTCTTTAAATTTATTATCCGTAGGATAGGGATGTGTGTAGTTTTTAAAATCAGTCATATAAAAAGCTTTCTGTTGGTAAAGTGAATATTATGCCAAACCGCTGTTTTAAAGAGGGATAGGGGAAATATTTTTACCGTTTAATAGGGGGTTTGTTTAAATAAAAGGATCAAACTAAAACCAAAATATTGCCAAATATGGCTTTGTCGGCCCTTTTTACTTGAAAAATAGTTGCTAGTCAATTTCGAGGCACAATTTTACGAAAAATCTCTCATATTAAAACCAATTGTGCTATAAGCTTTGTGGCTACAGACCTTGGGGATTTTGGAATAACTATTTTTATGATTTTTCGTTAGAGGATAGACAGGAGCTAATGGAGGAGCTAAAACTTCGAAAAAGGAACCTTAAATCTCAGTGATACTTTTTTAACACTCGCATATCCAACAAATAAACCTTTATTTTAATGAACTCAATACCAATTTTTTGCACTAAAATAAAGGATCAAAAACACCTTGTCTACTATTCCCTAATAGTCCTTTTTAGCTTCACTTGCGGAACATCCAATTC
>CALLVY010000609.1 GCA_938015925.1 uncultured Saprospiraceae bacterium | reverse complement strand
AAATAAAACAAAGCCTAAGCCTCCGTCGCATCTCCCTTCACAAACAGCTTCTTAATCCCTGCTCCAAAAGCAACGAAACCGATAAGGATAAATTTCCAAAACTTAGCCAATACCAATCCGATCTTAGCCAAGATACCTGCTTTCATCAATACCTTTCCCGCGATCAATCCACCAATTCCCACCGCAGCTACTTTGTCTAAGCTCGGATCAAAATCTGAATACTTATTACCTTCTACAAAATTCACACTTGCTAATATAGGATTAATGTTTCCCTTTATCTCTTCCAAAGAATACATCTCTCCAATGGCATTCAAATTCAGATATCCTTTTCGACCCAAAACCCTAATATTATAATTCAAGGTATTCGACTCCATGCTTCCAAATTTTAATTCTTTGGCCCAATGCAATTTTTTATTTTCGGCATCATAAAATGGTGGGGAAGCCCATCCAACCAATGCAACTTCTTCATATCCATTTTGGATCCTATATTCATTTTCTGCTACCAAATCATCTTGCATGGTTTCTAGCAATTCCTCATAATCAATTTCTTTTGCATCGCTATCGTCAATATAGCCATCTTCTGAGTAGGTAATATTGATCACATAAACCGAATCATCCAAGGCACTTTGTGCTTCCGGTAAGAGCATTCCTAAAGAATGCATACCATCTTCTACAGGTGGGTTTCCCCAAATATCGGTAAGAATCATATCTCCATCTTTACCGTTTAAATACTTAAAGCCTGCTGGAACATTTATGTTCGCAATTCCATCGCCTAAGCTTACTTTTTCTGTTTGATAAACCAAGGTTGATTCGAGGCTATCTAAAAAATAGGCGATCGCTCTTTCATATTCTTCGTCGGTCATTTCCGGGACTACTTGCAAAGAATCTGTTGCATCCATTTTTGGAGAAAAGGATACAAAGAGTATCGCTAAGATTGATATTTTAATTTTCATTTTTTTGATTTTTAGTAGATTAATAATTGCTTTATTTTTTTATAATTAATATTCAACTTCATTAAGAAAATTTTGAATTTCCATAAACAAGGATGGCTCATAATCTTTTTCCAGGATAGAAATAATTAATTGGTGAGATACTTTCATTTCGTTTGATGCCAGCACAAATGATAAAATAATCATTTGCACCAAACCCAATTTTGAAGACTTTACTCTTGACAATCCTCCACCAAATATTGGAACTGCGATTGGCTTCAATTGGCCTGTTTTTCTTACTTCATCCCACAAACCACATAAGCCCAACCAATAACTCTCTTTTGAGCCTATGACAAAACCATCATTCCGCATTTTCGATATTGTGGTAAAATATACTTTCCGGTTTTCCGAATTCACCACTCCCGTTGTCCCAAAAGGAAACCTGATATTTTTTCCATTAAGCTTCTTCTTATCAATTTTCCCTTTAGCACCAATCGAATTTAAATAGCTCTCCAATTGTTCGTCTACCTTCTGGGGATCTCCATCAAATTCTTTTTTGATAAATTCAGCTTTCACCGATTTCGCTCCGATTATTACAGGTGCATCTGTATCAAAACAGTCGCTATTCGGAACCGCAATATTGCAATTCTCCAAATCCAGGAGATGTCCTGTTCTTACTTCTATGCTAACATGCGAAAGCTTGGAAGACTTCTTTATTTTCGCAATCGGAAACGATTTATAAATCGCCCAGACTAAAGAAAACAAAATTGAAGCCATAAAGATAGCTGAGGCATTCAGAACGACAAAGGGATAAAAAAAGTTCACAAATTCAATGATCAACCAGATGGCACCCAATGATATTAAAAACTGCTTAAGCAATTCGCCAATGTTTTTTGTAAACAAGTAGGAAACTCTTTTCCAAAACATATTTTAGTGATTACCTTTCTCCTTAATTGCGGTTTCTTTCCTTTCAAAACCCAGATATGACATAAAAAAAGCCATTGAATCTATTACTTCCCAGATTCTTATCCAAGCCCAATGGTGTACTTAGGATTTAGCTTATATTCTGTAATGTTTTCTTTAGCCTTACGCTAATAATATATGAAGGTAGGATTTTGTTTTCATCAGTTTTAGCATTGTTGTGTTTTTTTTTTTAGAATTTTAATTTCTTTGCATTCGGTATGTGCCAATTGCAAAATTCGATTTACTCTATTTTTAGAAGTTGTTTGAAACTCAACAATATGCCATCCATTTTGTAGACTTTTACCCAATACCCCCCCAAAGGAAGATGAGACAAGTCCAGTTTTGTCCCTTGTCTATTTAGTTGAAGTTCTTTTTTAAAAACAGATTGCCCTAGATTACTAATTATTTCCATTTGGACCTGGATATTGAATTCAGCAGAAATAGTGATTTCATTTTGAAAGGGACTTGGAAATAATTTAAGTTCCATCTCGGGCTTAAGGCTTGCTGAAACCGTAATCAAATCTTGTCCATCGCAGTCTTCATCAATACCATTGTCTGGAATTTCTACGGCATCGGGATTGATCCCTGCCTCTGTATCATCGCAATCCTGATCATTCTCAACATACCCAAATGGCAAAAGACTAGAGCAGGTGTCAATAGAGTGATCGGGATCTCCAAAAGTATCATTATCAGCATCTGCATAATAAGTAAAAGGGACGATCCAGTCATAAGCCCATTGGATACCCGTTCCTTGTGAAGCGGCAAAAAGTTTTTCTGGATTCGCATGATTCAATTCCAAATCAACCATGGAAGGATACGCCAATTCTGCATCATCAATAATCCAGGTAGCACCTCCATCGAGGCTGTATTGAAAGCCTATTAAATCTGAGTTGGCCACTCCTCCACTGTAGCCCACATAAGATGAACCCGTAAAAAGAACCTGGTGATTGTTTTCACTGACGGCCACTGATCTCATGTGATTTCCTTCGTTTAGCTTAAGCCAGGAGGCACCATAATCTGTGCTTTTATAAAGTCCTTTTCCAGGACCATATGCCGTCACATAGACGTGCCCCGGTTCGCAAGTGCTTGGATGTATACAGGACACTCCTCGATAAGTTTTTCTCCAAAAATCTACGGTATTGGCTGGCTCGCTCATTTCGCTATGCCCCGTTTCTGACCAAGACATTCCACCATCCACCGATCGAAAAAAGCCACTGCTTCCTCCTGCATAAATAATTCCCCCATCATTGGGATCAACTTCCACAAACCAAACCTTGCCATTATTAGGAGAAAGATTCCAACTATAGCCATCATCTGTACTTTTATAAATTTCCTGAGAGACGACAGAAAAGAGGGTTCTCTGCGTAGGATTACTATTTGGATCGACGGACACATCCGTAATTCTTGTACTCACTGGTAAACCTGTATTACTTAATTCCCAGGAAGAAATTTCTCCTGCCGAATCACTTCTTACCATCTGGCAAATATTAGTTCCCCGCATAGATGCCCACACCACATTTGCTCGGGTCGGATCAGTAGCTACACAATAAGCATTTCCCCCAAAACCATCCCAACCAGCAGTAAAGGCTGCATTGTTACAAGACTCCCAACTTGCTCCGGCATCCAGACTTCTCCAAAGACCATTATCGGCGTAACCAGCATAAACGATATTAGGGTCCGCTTCACTAATTTCAATATCAAAAAGAACGACATTATCCACTCCTCGACTCTGCCAGCCTCCGCTGCTGTCTTGATCCGTAAACAGGTTGTCAAACATTGTACCTCCATCCTCTGTCCCGAAAACAAATCGGGTATTGACCCAATACCTTTTATCCGGGTCTGACATATCTGCTCCTAAGGTTTTGCAATAACTTCCATTGCTTCCATAAGACCTATGGATGACCGTACCAATATCAGTATTAAATGCTTCCAGGTAACCCGTTCCCCAATCTGTTTCAAAGCCAGTTTGTGTCCAGGTGATGCCACTATCCGTTGAAGTAAAAGTTCCGGAGGAAGGGATCCAAGGGGCTGTTTTTCTAACATCTATGAGCCGGATAAGAGATGGATCATCCTGCTTGATCCAGAGGACGCCACTTCTTTTGACAGCAGGATTGGGATCAAACCAGCTGTCTCCACCATCTACGCTTTTAAAAAGATCTCCTTCATAAGAGAGTCCGCTTCCGCAGGAAACATTCATCGTGGTGAGGTAAAGGGTACTTGGATTTACGGGGTCTATGGCGACATCCATTATGGAAATGGTATCGGAAATAGCAGGAGCTAATTTTGTCCAGTTAAGACCTCCGTTTTTGCTTCGGTATAATTCGGCTGGGCCGCATGCGAATCGATCAAATCCGGATAGGACATAAACGATTTCTGAATCCTTAGGATCAATGAGTATTTTTAACAATCTCAAATTGTCTGGTAAATCCAAACTTACGGGTGACCAACTTAATCCATGATCTATCGTTTTGTAAACCAGGCCTTCTAAACCATTCCAGGTTGGCTGATAAGTGGCATAGCCAATATTCGTATCCTCCAGGGAAATTTTTATATCGTTTACGGCTCCTGCATTTACCGCGGGTTTAAAAACATGAATTAGGGTATCGCCACCATCCTCGCTTCGGTAAATCCCTTGGTTGGTTCCCAGATAAAATACATCACCATCAAGTGGATCGAAACCCACCGCTCCTACATGAGTGGCCGTCAAGCCAGAAGCATTTCCGATTACCTCCCAACTTTGCCCTCCATCTATACTTTTGTAAGCACCAGACAAATCACTTCCGACGAGTATCGTCCCGGTAGGCCCCGCACCGACAGCCATCATCCATCCGCCGCCGCCAGGATTGGTTCGATTCCAAAATTGCCCATTCACCAAGGTAATCGCAAAAAACCAGCTAAAAAGAATAAGAACGAAATTGGCCTTTTTCATGATTTTTATTTTAGGGTTGATGCTAATGCTTAAATAAACGTTGTGGGAGTCGTTACAAGTATTACCTTTTCCTCTATTGTGCTATTTCACTCCTTTCTATTCTTAATTTATTGTTTCACTATTTTCTTAAAAGCAGTTCCATCTGAGGTTTTGATTCTAAGCCAGTACATTCCATTTGGTAAATTATTTAGGTCAATATTATCTTTTCGATTTGACTGAATCAGTAACTGACCGCTCATGTTGTAAATTGCTATATTAAGAATTTGCAGATCGGTTTTTATATGGATTAATCCATTGCCAGGATTCGGAAAAACAATTACCTCATCAGCTAAGCTTGCTTGATGAGTTGCTACCTGAGTTCCGTTTATTTGACAACTTGCTAAGTCCGTATATTTCTCATAAATAAAAGGAATCGGGGTACCCAAAGCAGCGGTATCATTTTCTATATCAAGAATTATTGGAGTAATGGTATTTGGATAAACATCACTAGAAGAGGTAGAACCAATATAAAGCGTATTGTTTAAAAAAAAGCTACCATATTGTCCAAACGAAATTAAAGTAAAATCGAAAGTCATCAATAAGCCTTCCTTGTCAAATACATTTAGAGATTCTGTTTCTTTCGAGTCACTGCCTTTAAATACCCACGCCCGCCCTAAACTATCTACAGCAATATCCGCAACCGTAAAATGCCCAGAAGATGAAGACTCAACGAGGTTCAATTCAATCCCATCAAAATGGTAGAGGCTAGTACTAGCACCGCTACTTGAATACAAATAATATTGGTTTTTTAAGTGGCAACCATTATTATTAAGTTTTTTAGATACCGGTATTTCTTCCCAAATACTTCCATTATAATTAAAAATACCCGTACTCAAGAAAGCTGGAGAG
>CALLVY010000608.1 GCA_938015925.1 uncultured Saprospiraceae bacterium | reverse complement strand
TATAATATTACGGAGAATCCGGTGCATGTGCATGATTTCCAGGCTACCTTATTGCATTTGCTGGGGATGGATAATGAGCGTTTGAAATTTAAGTATCAGGGGCGGCGGTTTCGGTTGACGGATGTGCATGGGAAGGTGATTAAGGATTTGTTGGCATAAATTTTTATCCAATTTTTTTTACTGGAAACCCATCAAAGGAAGTTTATAAAATTGTTTTAAATTTTATTTTTGTACCTAAACTTTAGATTTCTTTGCAAAGGAGGATATTTTCTGATCGCAGGCGCCTATGGGCGGTGCCTACGGCGTACCTTACGTATGGGTTACCTCTGCTTATAGAATTCCTACCTTTCTTAGAGCAAAATAAAAGGTACTCCTAATTTCAAAAATTGAAATTGAAACGATGAAAAGAAGAAAGTTTCTAGGAACCACTGCTCCGCTGCTAGCCAGTCCTTTTCTTTGGACAGGGAGAGCTGCTTTTTCTTTTCCCAGTTCAAAAGATTTGATTATTGGTCATCATTCGCATCGCTATAAGGTGGATACGAAATGGGGTGATTTAGATCCGAAAAAGCATCCCATTAAGGATGCACATGAGATGGTTCAATCTAAGGATGGGGCGCTTTATTTGTTGACCAATCATACTCAGAATAATGTCTTGGTTTACGATACTGCTGGACGGCTCATTAATTCTTGGGGCAAGGAATATCCTGGGGCACATGGATTGACGATTAGTGAAGAAGGGGGGACGGAATATTTATACCTAACGGATTATGAAAGGCATGAGGTGATCAAAACTACTTTGGAGGGCCGCGTGGTGATGACGCTCCCCTGCCCGCTTGATTCAGAGCAATATGAATCGCCGGAGGCTTACAAACCTACAGAAACGGCCATTGCGCCGAATGGTGATATTTATGTCGCGGATGGTTATGGAGAGCAATGGATTATTCATTATGATGCGAAAGGGCGATTGAAAAATATTTTTGGTGGTCGGGAGCATTTTAAAAATGCGCATGGGATTTGTTTGGATCAGCGGCAAGTGGGGGCACCGAAATTATTGATTAGTGCAAGGGAGCAAAATAAATTAAAGACCTTTAGTCTGGATGGCGAATTCTTGGAAGAAACCCATATCCCTGGCGCTTTTATTTGTCGGCCAGTGATTCGTGGGGAGGAAGTTTATTTGGCAACTTTGGTTTCGAAAATGCCTATGGATTCGCAGAGTGGATTTATTTGTATTTTGGATAAAAACAATCAGGTGATTTCCGTACCAGGGGGAAGTGATCCACTGCAAAAAGGAGATGTCTCAAGATTACAACAAACTTTAAGGGTCTTTCAGCATCCGCATGATGTTTGTGTAGATCGCGATGAAAATCTTTATGTTGCTCAATGGAATTCCGGACAAACTTATCCTATAAAATTAATTAGAATTTGAGTTTACGAATGTTCTTTCTTTGCTGGATTATTGGTCTGTGCTTCGCTTGTCAATCTAAGCGCGCTACAGAATCTTCTCCTTTCTTACAAGCAGAAGAGGTTGCGCTATCGAATCCAATGGCTTCTTTCTCCAATCCTTTTTTCCAACAAAAAACCAGTATTCCATTATCCTTTGCACTGAAAGATGTTGACCTCGCCTATATGCTCCGCACCAAAGAAAAAACCCAGACAGGTATTTATGAATCTCCTTTAGTATTAGAAGAAGATTTTGTTTTAAAAGTGGTGGCACAACATACTGATTATAAAAACAGTGATACACTTAAAATAGAAGGTCTTCGGGTAGATAACAAAAAGTCTTTTCAAATACTCCAAATCCTACCCGCTGCCGATAAAAAATATTCGGAAGGAGGAAAGGACAATCTTCAGGATCGAAAAAAGGCCTCTGCCTATGTCAGTGCTAAAGGTTGGTTGGGTTTTAATGGGCAAAATGTACAGGTGGACTTAAAACTAGATCAGGCGCTTTCTGACTTTACTTGTATTCTTAGTTGTTTTGTCAATCAGAATGCCTGGATTTTTGCTCCTGAGTCGATCTTGGTATTGGGTTCGGCAGATGGGGAAAACTTTGTGGAACTTGGAGCGATCGAGCATAATGATCATTCCCGTCAGCCGATGCAATTTTATTTTCCCAAAATCCATAGCCACTTAAAGAATTGTAAGTATCTTCGATTTCAGATACAGGCGCTTCGACAACTTCCGGAGTGGCACGCAGGTGCGGGAAATACCGCCTGGCTTTTTTTAGATGAAATTTTAATCGAGTGATAGCTCCTCTTTCTCTTCTTGGACGTTTCCATCCAATAGTATTACACTTGCCGATTGGTTTTCTGTTGCTTGCTTTTTTCCTGGAATTGCGATTGCGATTTGGTGGTAAAAAAGAATTCCAGTCTGCCGTAGCCTTTTCTTTGCAATTGGCTTTGGGCGCCAGCTTGTTTTCGGTGCTTAGTGGTTATCTATTGTCTTTGGAAGGCGGGTATGATCCCATTACGCTTTGGCAACATCAGTATCTGGGCTTTGGGGTACTCGCCCTAAATGCCTTATTGGTTTTTTATGCGCCACACCGATATGGAGAAGAGAAGCGCATCTATTTTCCCTTGTTTTGTTTGATGGTTTTGGTACTTGGTTTGACCGGACATTGGGGGGGCAGTCTCACGCATGGTAGTGATTTCCTTTCCATGAGCAAGGCTTCGCCAAGTAAAAAGACAATCCTTCCACTGACAGCGGAGGATAATTTTTACGAAGTGGTGGTGCAAAGAATATTGGACCAAAATTGTGTCACTTGCCACCGGGAGACTAAACAGAAAGGTGGGCTGCGCCTGGATAACCAAGCACAAATTATAAAAGGCGGAGATTCGGGAAAGATATTGGGGTCGACCCAAGAACTCAATCATTCTATCCTTACCCGCATCCATCTCCCATTGGAACAAGAGGAACATATGCCTCCCAAAGGAAAAAAACAACTCAGCGAATCGGAGCTAGACCTCCTGCAATACTGGTTGGAAGAAGGTGCTTCTTTTCAGAAAAAAATCGGCCTTTACCAGATGGCTCCTGAGCTTAAAAACCAACTGGATCGCTGGGATAAAAATCAAAGAAACGCTACGGATAAAGATCAATTAAAACCCGTCAAAGCCGCTGTTCTACAGGAACTACAAAGAAAAGGAATTGAGGTTCGCCCGATTGCTCATGGGAGTCCTTACCTCGAAGCCAAATATGTTTACCAGGATTCTCTTCGCTTTAATCCATTAAATGTCCTCCACAAAATTAAAGATCATTTACAGATTCTAAAACTACACCATAGTTCGCTCAATGATCAACAAATCAAGAACATTGGTACCTTTAAAGTCTTAAAAAAACTAGATCTCCATCAAACCCAAATCAGCAATCTCGGAGTAAAAAACCTAGCCGATTTAAAGGACTTGGAATACCTCAATCTCTATGGCACTGCTATCGACGATCAAGGCCTGGAATACTTAAAGCCTCTTTCCCAATTAAAAGAACTTTTCCTCTGGCAAACGAAGGTGAGTACTTCTGGGGTAAAAGCTTTAGAAAAAACGATTCCGGGTTTGATCTGTAATCTAGGACGAACAGAAACCGTTTTTGGGAAATCCCAAATTAAAGTTCCTATCATCCGAAGTCGTTCAAAACTGATCAAAGATACTTTGCACGCAAAAATTGAAGCCAGAATCCCCGATGGAATCTTACGCTATACTTTAGACGGCAGCATACCCGATAGCAATTCTACCGTTTATACCCAACCGCTAATTATTGATAAAAGCTGTAGCTTAAAAACGATCTGTCAAAAATCGGGCTGGGAGGATAGTGACCTATTGGAAAGCGTTTTCCTCAAACCTGATCACCTGATTCAAAGTGCCCAACTGATTCAAGCGCCTGACGAAAAATATTCTGGCCGTGGCGACACCTCTTTGTACGACCTCCAATCTGCTTATATGGCCGCCGGACATTCTGCGTGGTTGGGCTTTCAGGGGCAAGATGTAGAAATGATGATAGATTTAGGATCGGTGCAGGAAGTAGAGAAAGTGATGATAGGCTCTTTTACCAATGTACTCGCCTGGATTTTCCCTATTCGTCGAATCACTTGTCGTACTTCTTTGGATGGAAAAAATTTTTCTAGCGCTGAAAAAACAAATATCCCGGAAGCGGAAGCAGGTATACCGATGAGCATCGATTATTTCCCTTTGTCTTTCTCGCCGCGAGAGGCTCGTTATTTAAAAATAAAACTGAAAAGTCAAATGCGGAACCCGAGTTGGCACCCTTCTCCGGGAGAGCCGAGTTGGGTTTTTATTGATGAAGTTATGGTTTGGTAAATGGTCGTTCAAGTTGCGCCCCAGCTTGAAAAAAGCATTCCTATTCTCCCCTTCTTCTTAGCGCAAAACATTCCCCTCTTTTTCAAACCATTTCACACAGATCAAAATCGCAAGGGCTGCAAAACTAAATAGCGATAAATAAACAACACTCAACAAACTAAAATCAATGGTTCCCGCCACTATTTCACGACTAGCCAAGGCGACATTTAAAATCGGAACTATTGCTGTCGTCCTACTGAGTTCTATCCCTGGCACCATCCCGATGATCAAGGGGATAAAAACCAAGAACATCATAGGCTGGATCATACTCTGGGCTTCTTTAAAGGAGCGGGCATAAACAGAAATCGGAATCAATACCCCAGCAAAAAAAACGGTCAAAGGAAACAACATCAATAAGACCAGAAAAATGGATTTTGGTGTCAAAATACTAAGGACAATATTGCGAATAAAATCGGGAATTCCCATTCCCAATTGCAATGCCAAATACATTCCGACAATGGTCAACAAGCCTGAACAAACGCCCCCCAAAACAACGACGGCCATTTTTCCCAAAAGAATTTGCAAACGATCTGCGGGAATGGTGAGTATGGTTTCAATCGTTCCTCGTTCTTTTTCTCCGGTAAACAAATCAATAGCTGGATACATGGCTCCCATCATACAAAAGAGGACAAAAACATAGGGTAGAAATCCGCCGATCATTTTCCCCAAAGATTCCGTGCGGGTATAAACATCTTTGCGAATTATTTTTGTTGGCTTGATGGTAGCGGTAGTTGCTCCCAAGACTTCTAATCGCTGGGCTAAAATATTCTTATGGTAATTTTGAATGGTTTTATCTAGTGCCGAATACACCAAAGAATCGCTGGTTGAATTATAGTAGATGGTCAATTCTCCGGTTTTTCCAGCAGCAATACTTTCATCAAAAGAAGGACTTATTTCCAAAGCCAAATCTAAAGCATCCTCTCTAATCATTTTGCGGATTTCTTCGCGATTCTCGTTGGGAACAACTTGGACATCTCGTCGGCGTTGGATGGTTTGGAGCAATTCGGCGCCATTGTTATTATCGGTGATCGCGACGCGAATAGTTTTGTTCATGGCCTCCTCGTGCTGGGAAGACTGGACCATTCCCATCACGGTAAAAATCATCGGCAAGAGCAGCAAGGGAACGATAATCATGATAAAAAGGGTTCGACGATCGCGGAGGGTGTCGAGCATTTCTTTTTTGAAAATGGTGAAAATCGTTTTCATTTTGTAAAATACAAATAAGTCTTTGGCTGGACAAACCTTGTTTACGCAGTGGACAAAATAAAATAAGCGCTTCCAAAACATTCGGAAGCGCTTATTTTATAAAATGATTTCCCTCTTAAATATACATATTGATCAATTGCTCATAGAGTTCTTGTTTGCCACTAGTAGCTGCCGGTTCCCCATTTTTACGAGCGATTTTATCGAGATCTTCGAGGGTCAATTTCCCTTGTTCAAAAGCCTTTCCATCTCCTCGATTAAAAGAACTATAGCGGTTCTTTTTCAATTGGCGGTAATCTGAATTTTTGAGAATATCATTGGCGATGGTCAATGCTCTTGCGAAAGCATCCATACCAGTGATGTGTGCGATAAACAAATCATCGAGGTCGGTTGAGTTTCTACGGATTTTTGCATCAAAATTAATTCCACCACTCGTCAATCCTCCGCTTTCCAAAAAGACCATCATCATTTGGGTCAACTCATAAATATCGACTGGAAACTGATCGGTATCCCAACCATTTTGGTAATCTCCGCGATTGGCGTCAATGCTGCCCAGCAGTCCCGCGTTGGCGGCTACTTGCATTTCGTGTTCCATCGTGTGTCCGGCCAAGGTGGCGTGATTGACTTCCAGGTTGAGGGCAAAATCATCCATTAAATCATATGCTCTTAAAAACCCAATTACGGTCGCCGCATCAAAATCATATTGGTGTTTAGAAGGCTCCATGGGTTTGGGTTCGATCAGGAAGGTTCCTTTGAATCCATTTTTTCGGCCATAATCTCTGGCCATGTGCAGGAACTGTGCGAGGTGATCCAGTTCCTTTTTCATATTGGTATTGAGCAAAGACATGTATCCTTCACGGCCTCCCCAAAAGACATAATTTTCTCCCCCCAATTCAATCGTTGCGTCGATTGCTTTTTTGATTTGTACGCCTGCTCTGGCTACTACCTTGAAATCAGGATTGGTAGAGGCTCCATTCATATATCGAGGATGGGAAAAAACATTAGCGGTTCCCCAAAGCAATTTAACTCCCGTCTGTTTTTGTTTTTCTTTTGCGTAAGCGACGATGGTATCCATCCGCGATTCGTAGACCGCAATTGAGTCTCCTTCGTCGATCAAATCCACATCGTGGAAGCAATAGTAAGGGACTCCCAATTTGGTGATAAATTCAAAAGCCGCATCCATTTTATCTTTTGCTCTTTGCACTGGATCGGTGGCCTCCAACCAAGGCATGGGCCGGGGCGCGGCACCAAAAGGATCTGCTCCGCCACCGCAGAGGCTATGCCAATAAGCAACTGCAAACTTAAAATGATTCTTCATGCTTTTCCCACCTACCTTTTGCTTGGCATTATACCATCTAAATGCAAATGGATTTTTAGAATCTTTACCTTCGAATTTTATCTTTTTGATCGCTTTAAAATATTCAGTCACTGTTGATTATTTATATAATTGGATAAATGAATTTCTATACCTAAAGTTTGATGGATCTTTTTGCTTGTTATGCTCTCTTAAACTGACGACCTATTTGCGAATCAATTTTTCCAAATCTTTTTCCCAGGTCTGAAAAGCACTTTGGTATTCCTCATTTTTACTATTGGGAGCATAGGTTTTTAAAATTTTGTGATTGCAAATCGCTTCGTCTAAAGAATCGTAATGTCCTGCCCCAAATCCCCCCGCTTTGGCCGCGCCAACGGCACCGGTCGTTTCGACCATTTGAATTTCGCAATTGAGTAAGCTGGCGATGGTCGTAGCAAAAATCTCTGATTGAAAAAGGTTATCGTTTCCTACTTTGATAATCTGAGGATGGAGTTCAAATTTTTTCAACATATTGATACCATAATAAAAAGAAAATGCGATTCCTTCTAAAGCTGCTCGGTACAGATGTGGCCGGGTATGGATATTGAATTGCAAATTATTGATCTGTGCCCCCGTCTGCTTATTATTGATCATCCGCTCAGAACCATTTCCAAAGGGAATGATTCGCAAACCATCTGAACCTATTGGCACCTTGGACAATTCTTTTTCCATTTGCAAGTAGTCGATGTCTTTTTCGCTAATCTGCTGCTTCATCCAGGAGTATTGAATCCCTGCTCCATTGATGCAAAGTAAGAGTCCTATTCTCGGATCTTTTTCGGTATGATTGACATGTGCAAAACTATTGATCCTCGATTGAGGGTCAAATACTTTTTGGGAAGTGATTCCATAGACGACACCAGAAGTACCTCCGGTAGCTGCTATTTCTCCGGGATTCATCACACCGAGAGAGAGAGCATTGTTGGGTTGATCTCCTGCGCGGTAGGCGACGGGAATTCCTACAGGCAATCCGCATTCTGCAGCAGCCTTTTGATGAACTCTTCCTTGATCTGAGAAAGAATCGACGACCGTAGGAAGATACGAAACCGGAATACCATAATATTGACACAAATCCAAAGCAGGAGTATGCTTTGCAAAATCCCAAAGTATTCCTTCTGACAGACCGGATAAGGTCGTATTAATTTCTCCGGTTAGCTTCATGGCAATATAATCGCCAGGCAACATGATTTTGTAAATTTTGTCAACTATTTCCGGTTCGTTTTCTTTGACCCAGCGAAGTTTTGAAGCGGTAAAGTTTCCTGGAGAATTTAGGTAGTGGGATAAACAAAAAGACGGACCCAATTCCTGGAAAGCTGTATCTCCGATTTCAACCGCTCGGCTGTCGCACCAAATAATGGAAGGACGGAGTACTTGCAGCTCTTTATCCACCAATACCAAACCGTGCATTTGATAAGAAATACCAATAGATTTAATTTCATCCCCAGCAATTCCAGTGGCTTCCAAAAGTGCTTGAGTCGCCTGACAGATGGCCTGCCACCAATCTTCCGGTGCTTGCTCTGCCCAACCGTCTTGATGAGCAATCATGCTCATTTCTTCTTTGGGGTATTGACTTAGTTGGACGGTTTCTCCAGTATCTGCTTTAACCAAAGCAGCCTTGACCGAAGAACTTCCTATATCATATCCTATAAAATACATCTGTTTTTTTTTGATAAAACAGGACAGATTCCCGAGACTTGTTTCGCCCAGCCGCTATGCCTGCAAATAAGTTCTAATTCGCATTCCGAGTATTGTATCTAATTCGCTGATTAAATCAGAAGGCACATCGATTAGCACGGCTTAAAGAACCACTGTCCTTATCCTAATTTAGGAGATACCTCCTCGTCAAATATACATCATAGGGAGCAAACACAAAGGTATTGTGCTGTTTTAATTTAGCCATTCCATTCTATTCCCATAGCCTTTCTCCGCTTCCCCAAACGAAAAAAGCCTTGGATTGCTCCAAAGCTTTTTCTTACCGCCCAGGTAGATTTTTGTTTGTCTTAGTGTTTTAGGGATTCCCCTTTTAAATGTAGCTTTCTCTGTAGTTAAGGTTTATTCTTTATTAAAAGCTTTTAATAAAGCTTTTGCTTCTTGGACATTCCAGCCGTTTTCGTATTCGCTATGTTGGGCTACGATTTCGAGGTGCTTTTTGGCTGCGTCCAAATCATCATCCATCGTATGAGCCAGGCCAAGATACCAATGTGATTCGGTCTTGTAAACTTGATCGGGATGCAGTAATGATTGTTTAAAATATTTGATGGCGCTCTTTGCATTGTTTTGATACAATTGGCAGAGGCCGATATAAAAAGTCCAGTTTCTGCTTTGGTCTAGTGTATTTATTTTTTCGAAAGTCGTGGAAGCATTTAGATAGTCTTTGCTATTGTAAAATCCCAGGGCTTTATTTTGTAGATCTTCGATGGGGCCTTTTCTGCTAATGGATTCCTGGTAAGGCACACTGATGTAGGCCGCCAATAATTCCTGATGAGCAGGTTTTTCTTCATAAGAAAACCAAGCAAAAAGTAATAGAAGGACACTTGCCGCTGCTGCTAATCCCCTAAGTAATAAAGGCTTCCATCTTTGACTTTTAATGGAGTGGATTTTATTGTCCTGGGTATTCAACTGATTCTCATTTTCCAAAATCGTATTCCACTTCTCTTTTAGCGCTTCTGCTTCAAAATAGTCTTTGACGACTTCCCTGGTAAAAGATTCTGTCTCTGCTTCTGGCAGCGTACCCCTTATGTATTTACTGAATTTATTTAAGCCGTTCATATAAAAAAGTTTATCTGATAATTCCTCATTTGTAATTTAATACCGTGTAACAAAAGTTAATGAATGTTTTGAGCCTTGAATTTTTATTCTAATCGAGCCTGCCTGCCGGCAGGGAACGCTCGGATCCTAATAGCCTAAGCTATTAAGGGGAGAACGAGACGAAGAGTAGGACAAAAAGGCATATTCAAAAAAACAAATCACTTTTTACATTGTGTATTTGACGGACCCCTCTCTTATTCTTTGAAGTAGGAAGAAAATTCCTGGTAGAAATTTTCTCCAAGTAGTCTACGTAGTTTATCTCGACAACGGGTAGTTTGTTTTCGGATAGCACTATAAGACTTACTTGTTTTCTCTCCTATTTCTTTGAGCGATTGTCCTTCATAATAAAACTGTTTGATGATCTCTTTACATTCTCTGCAAAGTTTGTCAATAGCTTCTTTTACCAAAACAGTCAATTCTTCTTGAATAATCTCTTTCTCTGTTCTTTCCTCATCCTCTACATCAAGACCATCTAATGGTAGATGATTTTCTTTTTTTCGGACTCGGTGTTTAAACAATTTGCTCTTGGCTCTATTGGTAAAATAGTAGCCCAAATTCCCGTACAGTATTTTGTTAGCTAAGAGATCTTTTCTAATCTCTATCAGGGCTTCCATGGTACAAGAATGTGCCAATTCGGCACTTGCCTTTTCATTGTACATTAAATAGGAGGTACATTTTTTAAAATGGGATAAATAAACTTTTTCGATAAGTGTTTCATCTCCATCCTTCAGTTGCGCGCACAAAGTTTTAAATTCTTCTCTACTTAATCCTAGATTCTTTTTCTTGTTTTCAGTACTTGGTATGGCTAATTTGCACTCTATTTGAGTGAGGAACCAGATGGTTTTACTGGTTTCAAAAACCTTCTGATCCACTTCTATTTTTAGGATCTCTTTTTGCACTTTCCGATAAACATCTCCGAGTATATCACTACTTTGATTTTTTAGCGCTGGATACGTATTCGCGATCTTAGCTAAAAATAAATCTTTAGTAGGAGCAATAACCAATTGCTGAAAAGAATAATAATTCTTGTTTTTTAAATCTCTCTGAAGGTTTGTAATCTCTGGTGTGTCTAAAATTAATGGTTCGATAGGCTGTTTTTTTGAACTGACCATAATAAAGTACTTAAATTTAGCGAAATCTCATTAATTCTGTTCTCTTTTCTAAGTTGTTCGGCGGAAT
>CALLVY010000607.1 GCA_938015925.1 uncultured Saprospiraceae bacterium | reverse complement strand
ATACCATCACCATTGGAAGTAAAAGAAGAATTGATTCCACCACTAGTGGCAAAATCACGATCAACTTTGTCGAGGAGTACCCCTGGCATAGCGTTGCTTTCTAGCTTTTGACTATTGTTGGCTGTTAAAGAATATTTGGTCGACTGATTGTGTCTGGCAATAAAGACAGAAGATATTTTAACCGGTTCTGAAGTGATGAGATTGGGGAAGGTAAAGGTGTAGGTTTTTTCTCTGATTTGATTAAAGAAGTCGCCATACCAATTTCGGCCACTTCCCTGAGCACCCGTTAAAGAAGAAAGTAGATTGATTTGGTCTTCTTCAAAACGAGTGAAATCATCAAAGGAATTTGACTCGAAAGAAGCATCATTGATAGAAGCTTGTTGTTCAACCCGTTTTCCTTTTTCTGGACTTATTTTAATAAAGTAATATTTTTTGTCATTGAAGACATTGGTTGTTCTGTCGAATTTATCTTGCGCATTATTGTATGCCCAGCGATGAGGTCCGTTGGCATAGAATAAAATATAATCGCCACTATCAAATTTGCCATCATCTTCTCCTCTGACAAGAATTGCATTCTCTTCCAAATCATCATATCGGAAATCATCCACTTGTAGTGGAAGAGGTCCTCCAAAATTTCCTAAGACTTTTATGGTTGTGGGATCGACATTGTCAATGTCTATTTTTAAAGATTCTTTTAAAAAATTATAATCAATCTTGTGCAACCCTTCATTACTTACTGCAATCTTATAGATGTCTCCGTCGTTCAATTTAGAAGTATAGGTGAAATCTGTACGACTAAGAGTAGTAAGCGGAGCCGGCCGAAAGGTAATTTTGATTTCAAAGGAAATTAATTTCTCAAACGTATTGCCATTTTTTCTAATAGGGATAAAGCTAAAAATGCCGCTAAAATCCTGACGAGCTTGATCGACTGAGGTTTTTACGATCAATTGGTCCGACAAAATAGCGGTATGTGGAGAATCAGATAAGTCGATAGGAGCATATTCCGTATTGATAAATTCTACACCGATGCTTCCTTTACCTGGCAGTTTTACTTTACTGCTATAATAAGGTAGAGAAAGGTGTTCGGTTAAATACGAGGCATTTTTAAAAGAATAGTACTTTGTAGGAGCACTTGAAAGAGGATTATCGAGTAAAGAACCCTCCTCCCAAAGGAGACTATCTTTGACCGTAAATGTAGAATTAGCAAACAATCCGACAAAAGCGAGGAGAAAGCTGACAGAAAGTATAGACTTTTTCATAAATTGTGTTGGTGTTTTCATTGGAGGTTTCTATTATTTAATGCTGGCAATATTTGTTTCTACTTATTTTTCATGCTCAATTGATTGCTCTTTTACTTGTCGCAAACTTTACAAAAAGAAATAGGAAAGCGCATTTTATTTTTTTTGTACAATACTGAACTGTTATCGAAACGTTAATCTAAGACGCGTATTGTTTCCCACAATCACTAAAATGCTCTTTAATCTAGCATTTGACAAACATACTACATCTATTTTTCCATAACCAATATAATTCGGTAAATGTCGAGACAAAATACCTTTATTTTTCTAGTCGCCTTTCTCTTTTCAGGCCTGGTAAATGGACAAGATCCTATTTATAGTCAATTTTTTGCGTCTCCACTTCAACTTAATCCGGCGTTTACTGGTAACACAGAGGCTCCGCATGTTGCACTTAATTACCGGAATCAATGGTCTACTTTTTCAAATAATAATCAAGCTTATGAGACCTTTTCGGCCTCTTACAGCCAATTTTCGAGAAGGCTTAATAGTGGTTATGGCTTAATGTTGTTGGCAGATGATGCGGGACAAGGTTTGATAAAAACTACAAAAGCTAGTGGCTTTTATGCCTATCGCTTACAAGTGACAAGGGAAATATTTGCCAAAATAGGGGTAGAAGCAGGTTTACTCCAAACCCGGCTGGCTTGGTCAAAACTGACCTTTGGAGATCAGTTGGATGATTTAAATGGTTTGACTACGGCTGGGGGAACGGCTTTGCCCACCCAGGAAATACCGCCTATTGATCTCAATAAATTAGTAGTAGATGTGTCTACGGGCTTTCTAATATATGGACCTTCCTTTTATGGTGGAGTATCTTTGAAGCACCTTAATACCCCTAATGAAGCATTTTTGGATGTCAATGAAAATCTAAATACGGGCTTACCGCTGCGATTGACAGTACACGCAGGTGCTGAAATTACATTGGTAGAAGGCAATAAACGAAAAGAAGGCTCGTTTATATCACCGAATATTATGTACATCAAGCAAGGCGATTTTGGCCAAATCAATGTTGGCGCTTATGCTGGTTTAGGTCTGGTTTATGCCGGATTGTGGTACAGACATGCAAATACAAACTCCGATGCAGCGATCGTTTTAATTGGCGTTCGCAAAGATTTTTTCCGAATTGGCTATAGCTACGATATTCCCGTAAATCCCAATTTTGGTATCAATGATAATGGTGGAAGCCATGAAGTTTCCCTCATTTTCAATTTCGAAAAGCCACATAGTGTAGATTATAACGATTGTTTTAATCTGTTCAGATGATTTTCTCTACCCTTTTATACTGAATACTCTTTAAAATTAAGGACGTATTAGTTAAAAAAGGCATTGAATTTGCTTCGAATATTAATTCAGAAGCCTATTATCGTGGTAATTTGGAATTTTCACTATATTTGTTGGTCGTTTTTCTAATATAAATAATTACAAACAATGAAAAAACTGTTGAAGTTAGGTTCACTTCTTTTTCTTTCTCTGTTGATGCTGAGCTCTTGTAGCAAAAAGGAGAAGTCTGCCACTACCGGATGGAATTACAATGATCAAAAGTGGGGGGGCTTTGAAAAGAAAGATTATGAAGGCCAAGTCGCGGGACCTAACCTGGTTCTTATTCAAGGGGGTACCTTCTCTATGGGAGTAACAGATCAAGATGTTACTTTCGATTGGAACGCTATTCCTCGTCGTGTTACTGTTTCTTCGTTCTATATGGATGAAACAGAGGTCTCTAATATTGATTATAAAGAATACCTCTACTGGATTAACCGAGTATTCGGAGAATCTTATCCAGAGGTTTACCTCAACTCATTACCGGATACACTGGTATGGAGAGAGGAACTTTCGTATAACGAACCTTTCGTAGAAACTTATTTCCGTCACCCTTCTTATGATAATTATCCAGTAGTTGGTGTGAATTGGAATCAAGCCAATGAATACTGTAAATGGCGTACCGACCGTGTCAATGAGATGATTCTCATCGAAAAAGGTATTCTAAACCCTTCAACAGAACAAAGAGATCAGGATAACTTCAACTCTGAGGCTTACCTCGCAGGTCAATATCAAGGAGATGTCCGTAAAAATCTAAAAGATATGAAGACTGGGGGAGAACGTGCCGTAAGGTTTGAAGATGGTATCATGTTGCCTTCTTATCGTCTTCCGACAGAAGCAGAGTGGGAATATGCTGCTTTGGCTTTGATTGGAAATCAAGAAAATGAAGGAGATGAGTTGATCTCTGATCGTCGTATCTATCCTTGGAATGGCTATACGGTTCGTTACCAAAGAAGAGATAAATATCAAGGTCAAATTTTGGCCAACTTCAAAAGAGGACGTGGTGATTACATGGGAATGGCTGGAAGGCTAAATGATAAAGCCCATATCCCTGCTCCTGTAAGAGGAACTTATATACCCAATGATTTTGGTCTCTACCACATGGCAGGAAATGTCAATGAGTGGACTATGGATTTATATCGTCCATTGACGAGTACAACACTTAGAGATGTTGAAAATCATGACTTGAATCCTTATCGTGGAGGTAAATTCAAAACGAAAATTTTGGATGAAGATGGTCGCCCGGTTGAAAAAGATAGTGTCGGTCGTATCCGTTACCGCTATGTAGAGGATGATGAAGTAGCTACTCGCGAAAACTATAAGAAAGGTCAGGTTTATAACTACCTTGATGGTGATCAAGAGTCTTATGTACTTTATGAATTTGGTAAATCTACTTTGATCAGTGATAAATCCAGAGTTATTAAAGGAGGATCATGGGCTGATAGAGCATTCTGGTTGTCTCCGGGAACTCGTCGATTTAAAGAAGAAGACAAATCAGATCGTACGATTGGATTCCGTTGTGCGATGACTCGTACTGGTGGACCTGCAGGTAATGATGACGCTGGTGGGAATGTGTTTAAAAACAAACCCAATAAAAATAAGAGACGCTATAAATAATTAGTGTTCTTTGTTTTGGAAAATCTCCACTTGATAATTATTTCGAGTGGAGATTTTTTTATTT
>CALLVY010000606.1 GCA_938015925.1 uncultured Saprospiraceae bacterium | reverse complement strand
AGCACTTTAGAATCCTTGGTCGTCGATACTGTCTAACCAGGTTTTGATTTCGCCGACTACCGATTCTACACAGCCATCTTCAAAAGGAGATTTTAGATTGGATAATTTGACAAGATCCAAGAAAGATTTACTTCCTCCTACTTGGCAAAGGCGCAGATAATCCGCCCAAGCGGAATCATGGTCTTCTCGATCGCGTTTCCAAAACTGGAAAGCACAAATTTGCGCAAGCGTATAATCAATATAGTAAAAAGGCATGCTGAAGATATGACTCTGTTGCTGCCAGTAACCACCATTTTCTAAAAACTCATTGTCATCGTAATTTCGGTGAGGGAGGTATTTGCGTTCGATAGTTCGCCAAGCCTTGTTGCGATCTGCATTACTCGCACTTGGGTTCTCATACACGAAATGTTGAAATTCATCTACGGCAACCCCATAAGGCAAAAACTTGATCGCTCCGGCGAGGTGAGCAAATTTATATTTGTCGGTATCTTCTTTAAAAAATAAATTCATCCAGGGCCAAGTGAAAAATTCCATACTCATGGAATGAATTTCACAAGCTTCATAAGTGGGCCAATTGTATTCTGGCAAACCAATTTCTCGGCTGGAGTACACCTGAAAGGCATGTCCGGCTTCATGCGTCAATACATCAATATCTCCACTAGTACCATTGAAATTTGAAAAAATATAAGGGGCTTGATGGTGATCGATATACGTACAGTAACCTCCTGTAGCTTTGCCATCTTTATTGACCAAATCCATTAAATCTTTTTGGCGCATAAATTCAAAGAACTCCTTGGTGTCGGGAGAAAGTTCTTCATACATTTTACTGGCATTGTCAATGATCCAATTTGGATCGCCTTGTGGTTTGGGATTTCCGGAGGCAAAGCGGAAATTTTCGTCGTAATATTTTAGATCATCCATTCCCAGGCGTTTGGCCTGTCTTTCATAGAGCGCAGTGGCGATAGGGACGATGTATTGAAGAACTTGCTGTCTGAAATTGGCGACCATTTCGGCATTATAATCAGATCGCAGCATTCGGGCATAGCCCAATTCTACGAAATTATTAAAGCCCAGTTCATTAGCGATGCGGTGTCGTACTTTAACCTGCTGATCATAAATGTTTTCAATTTCATCAGAATGATCGGCAAAGAACTTCCATTTGGCGGCACTGGCTCTTTTTCGAGTGTCCCGATCTTTTGATCTTTCGAGTGGGAGGATCGAAGAAAAGTTATAGTCTTTCCCTTCAAAAGCGATTTTAGCGGAAGCTTTGATTTTTACATATTGGCTAGCCAGTTGATTTTCCTTTTGTAGATCCTCTAAAATCGTCGGTTCGAAAGTTTTCATGGTCAACTCTGCTATAATAAATAGCTGGTTGCCCCATCGTTTTTCTAAATCTTTGCGAAAAGGAGATTTTAGGAGCTCCGCATAAAATTTATTGACCAGTGCTTCTACATTGGGATTGTTGGTATCGTAAAAAGTATTTTCGGATTCGTAGAAGGTATCCTGGGTATTGATGGTGTGACGGACGTGGCACAAATTATACATGGTGGAATAGTCCTGTCGCATTTGATTGATCTGTTTGAAGATTTTGCTTTGGCTTTCAAATTGATCGGCCTCCTTAAATTGGACTAAAAGGGCTTCAAAGGCTTCCGTAAATTGGGACATTTCTGGGCGGGAATATGGAAAATCGTCGAATTTCATACTTGGCTTTATCTTATTATACTTTTCTGCTTTGAAAAGGTTAGGGTAAAATTACATTTTTTGACTACTAAATTCAACTTGTAAGTTGACGGATATAGTATGTTTGGTTTGAAAAAAGGAAATTTTTCTCATTCTTTGCCTAAAGAAGCTAATCTGAAAGCCCATAAAAAGACACTTTTTACGAATCCCGGCTTCGTCCTCTTTTCTGCTGGCCGCTCTCTTTCTAATACCCCAATTATTTTCTTAACTTTGCGAAAATTTTCAGACTCCTATATTTGGGCAACCAACCTTCTGAAGTATCCTGGACTCCTTTGTTTTGGGTACTTGATAGAAAGAAATCAGTTGTAGCTCAGGAGTCAGAACCATAGTTGATAAAAAATGGATCTGAAGGATCAAATCAATATTGAAAAATTACCTCGGCACATTGCAGTTATCATGGACGGCAATGGACGATGGGCTAAAGACCATGGTCAACCCAGAGTCTTTGGGCACCGAAATGGGGTAAAAGCAGTAAGAGAGACGACAGAGGCTGCTGCAGAACTTGGAGTGGAATATCTGACGCTCTATGCTTTTTCTACAGAAAACTGGAGTCGTCCACGCCTGGAAGTCAATGCTTTGATGTCTTTATTGGTAGAAACACTACGTAAAGAAATCGAAACCTTGAATAAGAATAATATTCGCTTGCAAGCAATTGGAGATATTTCCAAATTGCCCAAGAGGACTCATAAGGCCTTATTGGAAGGGATTGAAAATACCAAGAACAACAGTAGGATGACTTTGGTATTGGCACTCAATTATAGTGCAAAGTGGGAAATCGTTGAGGCAAGCAGACAATTGGCCGAAAAAGTGAAGCTTGGACAGCTATCGGTTGATGAAATTAATGAAGAAGCTTTTGCCGGGGCCTTGAGTACAAAAAATATTCCTGATCCAGAATTATTGATCAGAAGTAGTGGCGAAACCCGTTTGAGTAATTTTCTACTTTGGCAATTGGCTTATTCTGAATTATATTTTACGCCGATTTACTGGCCGGATTTCCGAAAAAATAATCTTTACGAAGCGATATTAGATTATCAATCTAGAGAAAGAAGATTTGGAAAAACCAGCGATCAGGTGTAAATCATCGTTTTAAAACTACGGTTTTGCGACAAGTTGGTCAATTATCTATAGACCTAAGCAATACCTCAATAAAATGGAGCGTAATATTACGTCTTCTTTAAAATGGACTCTTTATTAATTGATTGGAACATAATGAGAAATTTCTTTTACAAACTACCTTTTTTATTTTTCCTTTTCTTAGGCGCAAGCTATGCTTTGCAAGCACAAACCGATAGCATCCCGGTGTTGGATTATTCCGACCCTAGAGATTTTGAAATCGGAGGAATTGTGGTGACCGGTGCAGAATTCAGTGATGACAATGCTTTGGTTTCTGTAGCAGGACTTAAGGTCGGAGATAAAATTCGGGTTCCGGGAACAGAGATTCCCAAGGCGATTAAGAAACTTTGGAAGTTACGTCTTTTTACAGATGTACAGATCTACAAGGAAAAAACAATCGGCGAAATTATCTTCCTCGAAATCTTTGTGAAAGAGAGACCTCGTCTGACGGTCCATTCTTTTAAAGGAGTTAAAAAAACGAGACATGATGATCTTAATGATGCGGTAGAAGATTATTTGATTAAAGGAGGAATCGTTACCGAAAACGTCAAAGCGAATGCAGGGAATGCGATTAAAAAATATTTTGTAGAAAAAGGATATTACGATACCGAAGTAAAAGTAAAAGAAATCGAAGATAACAAAAAGGTAAATGCTGTCCGATTGGAATTTGATATTGACAAAAAAGAGAAAATAAAAATTAAAGAAATCCTTTGGACGGGAAATACGATCAAGGAAAGTAAGTTGGAAAAGAAATTTAAAAACACTAAAGAAAAGCGAAAAATATTTTCTTCTTCCAAATTTATTAAACCCGATTATAAAGTAGATCAAGAAGCATTGATTGCTTACTATAATACGATTGGTTTTAGAGATGCACGGATTGTCAAGGATTCTTCTTGGCGAGATGCTGATGGATTGATGCACTTAAAAATCGATTTGGATGAAGGCAACCGCTACTATTTTAGAAACATTGCCTGGAAAGGAAATTCCATTTACGACACCAAAACTTTGATAGATGTATTGGGAATAGTAAAAGGAGATATTTACAATCAAGAATTACTACAAACGCGTTTGTCTTTCAGTCCTGATGGACGAGATGTAAGTACACTTTATATGGATAATGGTTACCTCTTTTTCCAGGTAGATCCTGTAGAAGTTGCCGTTATTGGAGATTCCATTGATTTGGAAGTACGAATTTTTGAAGGACCGCAGGCTACAATTGATAAGGTAATTATTGCAGGAAATGACCGAACACATGAGCATGTGATCCGTCGAGAATTACGAACCCGTCCGGGTGAAAAATTTAGCCGTTCAGATATCATTCGATCTCAAAGAGAGATTATCAACCTGGGTTATTTTAATCCAGAAAGCCTTGGAATCAATACTCCGGTAAATGCACAACGAGGAACGGTAGATATTGAATACACCGTAGAAGAGCGTCCTTCGGATCAGTTGGAATTGTCTGCTGGTTGGGCCGGTGGTGGCCGTGGAGTGATTGGAACACTTGGGGTAACGTTTAATAATTTCTCTCTACGTAATTTCTTTAAGAAAGAAACCTGGAGCCCACTTCCACAAGGAGATGGACAACGTTTGTCCTTACGGGCACAGACCAATGGTCGCTTCTTCCAGAGTTATAATGCATCTTTTACAGAGCCTTGGCTGGGAGGTAAAAAACCAAATTCATTTTCGGTCTCTGGTTTTTACAACCGTTTTGCTTTTGGAGATAAAGAATCTGCTAGCTTTCAGAAATTCTCTATCGGCGGGGTATCGATTGGTTTAGGAACCAGATTGAAATTTCCTGATGATAACTTTATTTCAAATACAACACTTTCTATCCAGAATCTAGCACTCCAAAACTGGACACAAGGATTGTTTACAACAGACCGTGGAGAGATTGTAAGAGATGGAAGTTTTTACAATATCAATATCCAACAAAAATTTACACGAACGTCTGTGAGCGATCCGATCTTCCCAAAAGAAGGATCTACTATTTCCCTTTCGATTCAATTGACTCCTCCATATTCTTTGTTTAGCGACAGAGATCCGACGGACGAATCTGTTCAGGATCGCTTCAAATTATTGGAATATCACAAATGGCGTTTTGACGCAGAATGGTATACGCCACTTGCTGGTAAGTTTGTCTTAAAGGTAGGAGCGAAAATCGGAATCTTAGGTTCTTATAATAAAGCACTCGGAACCTCTCCATTTGAAAGATTCCAATTGGGAGGAGATGGATTTGCCAATCAACAATTTGGTGGATATACGGGAGTAGACTTGATTCGTTTGAGAGGTTATGATGAGGATCAGTTGGAGGCCAATTTGATTAATGGTCAGACTGTGGCTACGCCAGTGTATGATAAATTCAACGTGGAAGTTCGATATCCAATATCACTAAATCCAAGTTCTACGATTTATGTATTGGCTTTTGCCGAAGGAGGAAATGCTTTCCGAAACATCCGAGATTTCAATCCATTTGATATCAAACGTTCTGCTGGATTGGGCCTTCGGGTATTCTTACCGATGTTTGGAACACTTGGATTTGATTATGGACTCGGTTTCGACAAGGATGTCAGTACAGATGTTGATGCTGGTATTTTTGCTAAATATGGTCGCTTCGGAATTATCCTTGGGTTCGAACCTGAATAAGACTAAAATAAAACTACGCTATAAAAAAAGGCGATCTAAATAATTTAGATCGCCTTTTTTTATAGCGCGGATTAAAGCATTTTTTTTATCCCATCTCTGCAACGACCTCAGTAACTTCTGGTACCATTCGTTTCAACATCCCTTCAATCCCAGATTTTAAAGTCACAGTCGAAGAAGGACAACCACTACAAGATCCTTGTAAAATAACCGTTACGATACCTTGGTTAAAAGATTTGAATGCAATATTTCCACCATCCATTTCTACTGCAGGTTTCACATAGGTATTGATCAAATCTTTGATTTTTACCACGAGTTCTGCTTCTTCTCCAGTATATTGGTAGCCTGCTCCTACTTCTGCTTCTTTTTCCGCCATGGCTTCCTCAAAACCCATTTTCAAAATCTCTCCCTCATTTTCAATATAGCCTTTGATAAAATCTTTAAGTGGAAGCATGATGTCTTCCCAAGCATAATTAAATTCTTTGCTAATCGTCACAAAGTTATTGCAGATATAAACTCCTTTGACATAAGGCAATTCAAATAGAGCGGTTCCAAGAGGCGACCATTCTTTGGCTAGCTCTTCTTCTCTAAAGTCTGCAGTACCTTGGTACAACATTCGATTGGTTACAAATTTGAGCGACTCCGGGTTAGGCGTTTGCTCTGTATAAAGCATTACTGGGCTTTTAGTAGTCGTATTTTCCATAATAATTAAGTCTTAATTGAGATCTAAAAATCCTTATTTAGATTGATTCTACAAAAATAACACAAAATCCGGTGACTTGTTGCGAGGAGTTCAATTAATTTCCTTTCAAACAGATACTGGATTTTATCTCAAGGTTTGGGTAAATTAGCAGAGTCTAGGAATGGAGCACTTATTCTTTGCTTGGATATCCTATGCAAAAGACAAGGAATGGGACTTATTCTTCGTTTTTTCTTCCTATTTCTTTTCTTAAATTGCTCGACATATACCTTTGATCTACACAATTAAGAAGAATGAAAAACCTTAAAATAACAAGAAATCCTAAAGTAGACTTGAAATTCCAAAGCTACCCCAAGGAGATACAAGCTAAGATAGCGTATTTGCGAAATCTAGTTATCGAGGTCGCTAGGGAGAATGAGGAGATTACCGAAATGGAAGAAACGCTAAAATGGGGAGAGCCTAGCTATTTGGTAAAAAAAGGAAGTACGATCAGAATTGATTGGAAAACCAAAAGTCCCGATCAATATGCCATGTATTTCAAATGTACCAGCAAGCTTGTCTCCACCTTCCGAGCCGTGTACGGAGATGTATTCAAATACGAAAAGAACAGAGCTATTCTATTTGGCCTAAAAGACAAGGTTCCCAAAAAAGAATTGAAAGAATGCATTGGACTAGCCTTACAATACCACAAGGTCAAAAATCTCCCAAACCTAGGTAAATAAAACCGCCTCCAATTAACGTCTTAATTTTAAATCCTGCTCCGCTACGATCCGCCCCACCGGATACAAGCGATGCGTAGGTTCATAATGCGGAGAATGTTGATAAACAAAATTCAGTTGTGCCCGAGCGGATTTCGCAAATTTAGGATCTTCCAGTTTCTTCGCTTCCAATGCTTTTCTCAACTCGGGATCTTCCGCAAGGTATTGACTCGCTAAATCTTCAAAAACATAAGAAGAAAAATATTCTTTCTGCGCCAGAATACCATCAAAGAAATTCCAGGCAAACCAAGAATCAGGAGCTTGCGGCTCTAAGGTTTCCACGATGTATCTATTAACGGCCTGATCCACAAAGATGACGTAATCTCCTTCGTGGTACAACCATTGCAGATTTTCTTTTTCGACTTCTACCTGGCTATGTAAGTAATGACCTTCATAAGGAGATTCTCCCGTTTTATAATCTCTGATGCGATAAAATTCAGCATTGACTTCTTGATCTTTGGCCAATCTTTCCACCCGTACCCCATTCCATTTCATCCGCTCAATCACTTCTCCATAAGCTTGTGGAAGGATATAGGCGATTGGCTTTTCTACACTCAGGGTACTTTTATAGGTGTTGAAGAAAGGAATGTTTTTTTCATAGGGCGCATCCCGATCATAGTACAAGCGATTGAGGCCACTCACCGCACTAGCTTTATACTTGGCTTCATATCCTTTGAATAGAACACTATCAACGGCCTCCATGTCTACCGTCCAATTCAAATCAAAGACCTTTTTGGATTGTTGATGGGCCATGGCTTCTTGTCTGGCCTTTTGCAAATCTTTGCCATTCTTATCGAGGTATTGAATCATAGCATCCATAAAAGCATAAGTGCTGGCGACACGGTCTTTAAAAGGCTTCAACATATGTGTTTCTGGCATAAAAGAAAGGGTATTGAAAAGGGAAGCATAGCCAGAAGAATATCGGGGATGATCCAGAAAACCAGCGATCCCTCCATCCGGAGTATCTTGTGCATAGACGTAAGGCGTCATTTCCCAGCCGTCTTTTTTCATGCTTTTATAAAGACTTGGTAAAAGATCTTGTTGTAAAACCTCCGCAAGTGTAGGAGCCAGTTTGTTGTGCTGCGTAGGGATCAAAGTCATGGTGTATTGATAATCCGCTCCATTGGAAGTATGATTGTCGATAAATACATCGGGTTGCCATTCTCCAAAGATTTGATTAAAAGTTTGCGCATTGCGCGAATCGCATTTGATAAAATCTCGGTTGAGGTCAAGGTTGCGGGCATTGCCACGGAAGCCGTAAGAGACAGGGCCGTTTTGATTGGCACGTGTCCCGCTATTCCGGTTCAATCCTCCCCCAATATTGTAAAAGGGAATAATGACGACCACATAATCTTCCAACAAATCCATTTTTTGTTGCTCCATTAAATAATCTCTGACCAACATCATCGAAGCATCTACACCACAAGGTTCGCCGGGATGAATGGCATTATTGATCATCAAAATGCCTTTCCCTTTATTTTTGATCGACTGTGCAGAAAAATCTCTGTCTTTAGAAAGAATGGCCAAATGAAGTGGAAAACCACTATCTGTTTGTCCATAGTCTTTCAATTCGAGTTGTGGGAATGCTTGAGCTAGTTTTTTATAATGTGCAATGGCTTCCAGGTAGGTAGCCGTTTCATTGGAGTTGAGTTCAAAAGGTATTTTGAAATCGGGAGTAGGGGAAGACATGGCAGTATTGTTTTGGGCAAATAAGGAAAAACCATTCAAAAGAAATAGAAAAGCTATAAAAAATACTCGGTAGACCATTTACGATAGGATTTTGGTTGGGGTACAAGTTAAAGAAAAGGACTTACTAAAGAAGAGTAAAAATACCGACAATTACTTTCAAAAAAGAAAACCCGGCTCAGGACGAGACCGGGTTTTCT
>CALLVY010000605.1 GCA_938015925.1 uncultured Saprospiraceae bacterium | reverse complement strand
CCGACTCGACAAGTCGCTAATGAAAGAAGAATCTTCCTTAGCCAAACAAATTCTTTCAACTATCGCTCAAAAAAATTCGGTTCCTTTACAGACCTTCAAACCACTGCGCAATTACGCTGCCATCCTCGAAATACTAGAGTTTGATGGCTATATCAATTCTCATGACGATTGCTATAGTTTTAATTCTCCGATTTTGCAAAATTGGTGGTTGAAATATGCTATTGATTAAGGAAAGATTGAGCGCAGGAAGTTGGAGGCAGGATTTCATTCAAACACGGAATTTATTTGGCGCTAAATAGCCATTGCCCTAGCGGAGAACTTCCCACCTCCAACTTCCTTCTTCCTATTTAATTTTTTTACAAAAAAAAATTTAACCATGCCATCACAAACTGTAGCATGCATATACAACCCAAGGAATCAATCACCAAAAGAATTGATTGAACACTTTGTAGTCCGACAAAAAATATTTGAGAAAATTTTCGAAGACATTCGGACTTCTACTATGAAGTACCCGGAGCAACATTACATGATCGAAGGCAAAAGAGGAATGGGAAAAACAACACTCCTACTTCGCTTAGCCTATGCTATTGAACATGATCCAAAGATGAGTCAATGGTTGCTTCCCTTGAATTTTAATGAAGAAGAATATAGCGTAAGGAAGTTATTTAGATTGTGGGAACGGATCATACAGTTGATGGAAGATCGAGATCCAGAAACCTTTGCAGGATTTTTTGCACAAGCGGAGAAGTTGTCGCACATCTACAAGGCAGATGAAGAATATGAGAAAGAGTTATATCGCTTGCTCGAAATGAAATTACAGGCGAATGGGAAAAAAATAATTCTTTTCATTGATAATTTTGGAGACATGTTCCAAAAATTTTCCGAACTGGAAGCTCATCGATTGAGGAAGATCTTACAGACTTCAGCAGACATTCGGATCATTGCAGGCTCATCGGTAGTCCTTGAGGCATTTTATCAATACAACCATCCGTTTTATGAATTTTTCAAGGTAGAACGCCTGGAAGGATTATCAATGGATGAGACGAAACGACTTTTACTACAGCTAGGAAAAATATACGGCAAAGAGAAAATCCAATCTATAGTGGAAGAACAACCTGGTCGAGTGGAAGCATTGCGACGACTCACAGGAGGAGTTACTCGAACCATCATTTTACTTTTTGAAATTTTTGTGGATGACCAAAATGGCGATACCTTTATTGATCTGGAACGCGTATTGGATCGAGTGACACCATTGTATAAACATCGAATGGATGACCTTCCAGCACAGCAACAACAAATCGTGGAATCCATTGCATTGAACTGGGACGCGGTGAGTGTAAAAGAAATTCACGAGCGCACACGCATACCTTCCAAGGTCATCTCTGCTCTACTCCAACAACTTGTCAAAAATGAAATCGTTGCTAAAATAAAAACCCGTACCAAAAACCATTTATATCAAATCAATGAACGGTTTTTCAACATCTGGTATCTAATGCGCCACGGTAGAAATCACGATCGTGAAAAAGTATTATGGCTTGTCCGATTCTTGGAAGAATGGTGTAGTGATCAAGATATTAAAGATCGAGCTGCACAACATATTAAGCGATTAAAAAAAGGAGATTACAATCCTCGAGGTGCCTATTATATGAGTGAGGCTTTGGCTTACACCAATCACTTACCACAAAATGAACAGCATCATTTACTGGAAGCAACACGCGATTTTTTACTAGAACGTAAAAGTGCTTATTTTAAAAAATTATCAAAGTCGGATGTAGATTTATTGAATAAAGCAAATCTTTGTCTAGAACAAAAAAGCTATCCGCTTGCCTTGGATTATTTACAAAAAATGAAAGACAAGGATGATGCACGAATTGCCTGGGTTTATCATAGGGGATTAAAGGATATTAAACTTGCTGAACGCCATTATCGAAAAGCAGCGGTAAAAGGAAATGTAGCTGCTCTTAATAATCTAGGGGTCATCTATGAACACGTTTTAAATGACCCCCTAAAAGCAGAAGCCATGTACCTCAAGGCCGCTGAACATAAAAACGTAAATGCCTTGCACAATCTGGGTGCTCTTTATAAAAACAATCTAAAGAATCATAAAAAAGCGGAGCAGTATTATTTAAAATTCATGGCAGTCAAAAAAGACGATCCCAACACACTTTTCAGCATGGGAAATCTTTATGCCAATGGTTTTAATCAACCAGAAAAAGCAATCGAGTATTACAAAGCTGCAGCAGAAAAAGGACAAGTTTTAGCCATGAGCAATCTCGCTTTCTTGTATCTTGAAAAATTTGAAAACCATAAGAAAGCAGAACGTTATTTCATGCAATCTCTCGACCAAGGCTTGCTGTTTAACGAGGACTTTATTCAGATCGCATCATTGCATCCGGTTAACTTTCAATTGTTATACTTATTGGCTCGTGGCCAATATGAATTTCTCTTCAAACAATTCAACTCTGATGCAGGCAAACAGGCACAATTAAAAGATCGATTAAAACCGATTTACTATGCTGCTGCACATTTTCTACAAGATAAATATCCAAATGAAATTTTGCGGATGGGAACGGAACTGGAGGAAACGGTGACTGAGGTGGTGACTCGGGTGGAAGAGATGCGAAGTTGGGTTAAAAATTAGAATGAAAACCTGTCTGGCTGGAAGACAAATGGAATATTCCTTCTATCTCAGCGAATGAAAATAGCTACAAGCTCAAGCTCTTATGTTATTTTGTGAAACATAGGTTTTTGATAATTTTTTCCCGTCCCTTAGTACGAAACGATGATTGAGATTCCATACACCAAAAACATTGTTATCATTTAACCGTCTTCCTAATCTCAGACAAGATTGCGCACCCAAGCTATGATACGCAAATGATGGGCAATCCTGTCAATCAAATCCCAAAACATCAAACAAGTTCCCCATATCCAAAGCAAGTACTAAATTTTCAAATCGTCCAAGATCTTCAAATCGTTCAAAAAAATCTTGACCAAAAAAACTCTCCTACACATTCCCCTTTCTCCTCCAAACAAACTACATTAGCAATTACAAAAAAGTAGTTTCTAAATATGCCGACACCATTCACCGTAAATCTTCAATACGACGACAAATCCGTCCAGCCCAACACAGGCAAAATGACCTTCTATGACGAATTCTATATTGACGTCAATATAGAAGACATCCCTCTAGGCCAACGGATTAGAATGACCATACATCCCAAGCAAAGTATTCAGTTGCAAAAACTAGAACTC
>CALLVY010000604.1 GCA_938015925.1 uncultured Saprospiraceae bacterium | reverse complement strand
ACTAAGAGCACTTTTATGTCTTTCTGCGCCAAGTCCACCAAGACATCTTCCATCGTATACAGGCCAGATTGATCCATATAAGGCATTCTTCCCATCCTGATAATCACAGTCGAAGCGGTCTCTGGTATTTGCAGAGACAATTGTTGAAATTCACTGGTCGATCCAAAAAACAAAGGTCCTTTGACGTGTTTGATAAATACTTCTTCTTTTAAAGTCGTTGGAAAATTCAATTCATCCGACCACGCTTTTTCCTCTTTTAATGATTTCACATCAGAACGCTCTGCGGTAAGGTCTCCAATTTTTTTCATAAACATCAAAGAAGCAATCACCAGACCAATACCAACCGCATAAACCAAATTCCATACAGAAGATAAAACCAATACAATCAACATGATTGCGACTTCTGGTTTTGGCATATAAGGAATGGCTTTCAATCCTTTGTAATCCATCACACCAATACCAACCGTGATCAATATGCCCGCCAAAACAGCTGCAGGAATTTGAGAAGCGACGGGTCCTAAAGCCAATAATATGAGCAATAAAAGTAGTCCCGCGATCATTCCTGACAAGCGGGTTTTTCCTCCTGCATTGATATTCACTACCGTTCTGATGGTCGCCCCTGCGCCAGGAATTCCACCAAAGAGTGCTCCTATGGTATTCCCAATTCCTTGTCCAATCAATTCTTTATTCGGTTTGTGTTTGGTCTTCGTCATATTATCTGCTACCACCGATGTCAGTAGAGAATCTATTGCTCCAAGAAGTGATAGAGTCAAGGCGGTAAAGATATAAGGTGCAATACTAGAAAAACTAAAACTGGTAAAAACTTCAAAATGAGGAACAGGAAGGCCACTTGGAATTTCTTCAATCGGTCGATAATCCAGACCAAAACCAACAGCAATACCAGACATCACTAATAAGGCAACTAAAGTACTTGGTACGGCCGTCGTAATTCGTTTAAAACCAAAAATGATAATAATCGTACCCAAGGCCAATAGTAGTTCCAACCAATCGATATTGCGCAATGCTTCGGGCATTACTCGCAGGGCACCAAGTACTCCTGAAGCTTCTTTGCCCGCTAAAGTTTGTGATTCTTTTAATATTTGAGCTGGGGTAATATGCTCCGCTCTTTTGATGGTTTCTCTAAAATCTTCTAAGACCAATATTCCCTCCCCTGCTTCTTCTTTTAGAATATTGTCTAAAATGATTTCTTCTGCCTGGGGCTTAAATTGGTCAACATATGCCATATCCTCTTTGGGATAATAACCTACCGAAGGTAAAATCTGGGTAAGCAAAATAATCACTCCAATGGCAGTCATAAAACCAGAAACTACTGGATAAGGAATGTATTTAATGTATTTCCCTAAGCCTAAAATTCCCAAGCCAATTTGCATCAGGCCGGCAAGAATAAAGACCATCAGAATGGCAGGCAAAGCTTTGCTCACCTCTCCATCGAAAGCAGCTACGATACCTGCAATAACAACCATACTAACCGCTGTCATTGGTGCCGTAGGCCCAGAAATCTGTGTATTGGTTCCTCCAAAAAGTGCCGCAAAAAAACTAACAAAGATGGCTCCGTAAAGTCCGGCACTTGGCCCTAATCCAGAGCTCACCCCGAAGGCGAGGGCTAATGGTAAAGCGACAATTCCTGCGGTGATCCCACCTAATAAATCGCCTCGAAAATGAGAAAAGTCTAAATCGAATATTTTTTTCATTGGTATTTCTTTAAAAATCTTTCGTCTCGTAAAAAAGAATGATACGGATAACGAAGTATAAAAGGATTGAAAAACAATAAGCTGGATTGATGCGCTGCGCGTAATGCGAAAAACGTTTTGCAGAAAGGAATAGTTGAAATATTCTAAAACTCAAAAGACCTAGAACCCCAAGTCTAAAAGAGTACCCGATTAGAACAAATCGAATTACCTTACAATAAGCTTATTATTAGGAAAGTTCAGAGATATATTCTGGAGGAGGAGTTGAAGTTTCTGGATGGTGAAGACTAAGAAAACCCTTTAGATATAAAATTTTTCCAGTAGCAGAAAGTTGGTCTAATTTTGAAAAAGCTAAATCTATTTGAAGGTTTTCATTCTTATTTTTCTTTTTATCTTCTTCTTCCGATTCATGGTCTTCAGAGTTACACAATTCAATCAATTCGACATCTCCATCGACCATCCAATAGCAATGGGAAAGCGTATTGGCGAAAAGTTGGCCAACAAGCAAAACATATACAATGGATTTTAAAAAAACGGTCGATTTCATGTTTTTTTTCAAGTTAGCAGGAATTGACGTTATTTAAGTCATTTGACAAAAAAAATCACTTTTGGGTTTGAAATTTCTCCAAACCCTCTAAAGGAAATGGCACTTATCGCTGATCTTTCAAAACCGCTTCCAGTTCCACAAGTTCTTCTTTTCTCAATACTTTGACTACAATTCGGTCATTTACTTTAAATTTTTCAAGCGCCAAAATCAAATCGGTATTAGAACTGACCTTTTGATCATTCAATCCAACGATCACATCTCCTATTCTTATTTGTCCTTGACGATCCCGTATGGTGGGTAAAATCCCCGCGGCTTCCGCCGCTCCGCCTTCTACTACATTGAGAATCAATGCGCCTTCCATCCCCAAACGTCTGGTAATCTGAGCAGAGGCCAATTCTACCCCCAAGCTAGGTCGAATTACTTTTCCATATTGAATCAAATCCGTGACCACCCAATTTACAACATCTACGGGAATTGAAAAACCAATTCCGGCATAAGCACCGGATGGACTATAAATCGCGGTATTCACTGCAATGAGCCGTCCAGAGGAATCCAGCAATGGTCCGCCAGAGTTTCCGGGGTTAATCGCTGCATCGGTTTGAATAACATCGCGAATCGGGACTCGCCCCTGGCTTTCAATCTCTCTTCCTAAGGCACTAATGATTCCGGTCGTCAGGGTTTGATCCAATCCAAATGGATTGCCAATCGCAAAAACGGATTGGCCGACTTTGAGATTATCGGATTGTCCTACGGGAATTGGCCGCAATTGATCAAGAGGAGCATCAATTTTCAAAACCGCTAAATCTTTTTCGGGAGCTACACCAATCAAACTGGCTTCCCAGCTACTACCATCCCCTAGCGTAACCTGTGCTTTATCCGCACCATCGATCACATGATAATTTGTAATGATGTGTCCTTTTTTATCCCAAACAAAGCCAGATCCTGATCCGCGTTGAATCTCGGTAATATTTCTCGACCAATGGTCTCTTCGCAAATTGGAAGTAGTGATAAAGGCGACGGAAGGAGCGGCATTTTCGAAAAGATTGATGGTTGCTTTTTCACTATTGGTCAGGCCTCCGGTCGGGCTTACAGGCCTTGAAGAACTCGTTTTGGCGGTTGTTGCTGGTGCTGGTGGTGCAACAATCGGCACTTCTTCCTCTTCCCTATCTTCCACTCGCGGATTACTGGAATCTGAGTTTTGCCAGGCAGCTCCTAAAAAAAAGGAACCCCCCAATAATAATAGCATTAAGCTAGTCCAAAGGAATCCATTGCTTTTTTGACTCATATCTTATCAATTTTCAAATTTTCTTTAAGTAGGGTATTTAAAAACTAAACGTTAAGCAAAAGATCAAATCTTAAGCGCCTGATTAAGACAGCTTCCCAGAAAAAGGACTGCTGTAGCGCTTGATTTGATATTTTACAAAAATAAAAGCTTGGGAATAAAAATTTCTTTCCGCAGGCTTATTTTTTATCATCTGTTTGTTAAAATTCCTTAGATCAGGCGGGATTTTTCTGTTTTTCGTCCAAATTCAGAATAATAATCGAAGGACTAAGCCATTTAAACGACTTACTTTTGAATTCCCCGACAGACGACCGCTTCCCTTTTAAATACTTTTTATGTAATTTTGCATTAGAAACTAAGAATCTTATAAAAACACCTGTAATTGCTTCTAATTATAGGAATTGCAATTTAACTAGGTAGACCTTTCCTAAACCAAAGGACAGTATTTATAAACAACAAGAAAATAGGCTTATCTATTTTCCATTCCGTTGTATAAAACAATCATCTAAACTTTTCCCTCCCAAAACCGAATTACCGAATCTCTCCAGTCAAGGCATTGGAGGTGTTTAACTAATTTCCAAACCCAAAAACTGCAAGTCATAGATTACAAAATCTTTTGCAGAAATAGCTTCGCCCATGAACTCGAAGTATATCTTAATCCTATTCTTATGTCTAGGCTTAAATCATTCGCTCAGTAGTCAATGTAATCCAGGCAATTCTTGCTTCGATGCCCCCCTCATCTGTGGATCTATCTTAGATGGTTTCAATAGTAGTACGGGGCCCTCCAATGACATCACTCAACCTGATATTTTTTGCGGCGTGATCGAAAACAACCAATGGATCAGATTCGTTGCTTGTGAACCACAAGTGATCATCGACCTCATTGTCAATTCTTGTAATGGAACATTGACTGGTAGTGGCCTTCAGGCAGAAATTTTCTCCACTGATGATTGTTTCAATTTCACTTCTGTTTCCAATTGCTTCAATTCCTCTACTCCAATCAATGGAACGCTAACCGCCAATGGCCTGACACCAGGAAATATCTACTATCTAATGGTCGATGGTTGGGCTGGTGATATTTGTGATTTCAATATCGACATCATCAGTGGTATTGATACCGATCCTCCCAATCCAATCCTTATCGCTGAAGGAATGATCAATGGACCACTTAGTGTATGTCCCGGAGAAACCGTCGTCTATACCCTCACTCCTCCTATATGTTCGAATGCCTCTGCGAGTGGTTGCCCACTCCCGGTATTGCCTGCTGCGGATTTCAATTATCAATGGATCCTCCCTCCTGGAGCCGTCCTCAATGGCAATCCAAATGCTGGTACCGTTGAGATCACTTGGGGAAGCTCAGGTGGTACGCTCGACGTTATTTTACAAAACAACAATACTTCTTCTTGTAGTGGTTGCAATTGGAATTGCTCTACGGAAGTGATCGCAATTAATGTAGATGTAAATGGCATTCCACCCAATGCCACGGTCTTACCTACGGTTTATATTTGTGATGGAGAAAGTTATGAATTTTGTGGTACTTTTTATACGACCACCATTGATGCCGTTTGTTCTTCCAATTGCCTCGACGGAACCATCCAACCCATTGTCGTATTACCAACGATCTATAATGACCTTGATACTATTTCACTTTGTAATGACGAATGCTTTAGTATCAATGGAGAAGATTTTTGCGATCCGGGATTCTATACTTCTACCGTGCAGACCACCACAGAATGTACAGTCAGTGGATTTACTTTAACGGAAGTTACCGTCAATGGTTTTTTCACTCCAGATGGAATTCTTACTCCGACCATCACCTCTGTAGAAATTATCGGCGGCGGAATGAGTAGCAGCGGAAACCTAGATTACTTATGGACCGGACCAGGAATTGATCCGACCAACAATACTTTACAAAACCCAGTAGTCAGTGTCCCCGGATTGTATATGGTAACCATCACCGATCCTGATACCGGATGTAGCATCACCATCGATGTTTTTGTTCCTTATCAAGACAATGATTGTAACCTACCGGTTCCTCCCATGGATTCTTGTATGGGGGCTCCCCTCTTTTGTGGGCCGATCCTCAATGGCTATTGTTCTTTTACCGATCCTTTTTCACCGATCATCGAAGGCAATCTAGCCGCTGAATTTTGCTACGACATACAAAACAATAGTTGGATTCGTTTCTTGCCTTGTGACTCTATTGTGGAGTTGGAAATAAGTGTGGGCGATTGTACCGTCGGGCAGGGAGTGGAAGCGGCCATCTTTGATATCGAAAATTGTCAAGTCTTCACTCGATTGTCCAATTGTATTTCCAGCAATGCTTTGACTGCCGATACCTTAACCGCCACCAATCTAATTCCTGGAGAAATCTATTATCTAATGATTGATGGGATCAATACCGCAGAATGCAATTGGGAGGTCAATGTGATCAGTGGAATTTCTGTGGAAGAAGTTACGCTTACGCAAACAGCAGAACCAAGTCTAAGTGGAGTGGAAGTTGTTTGTCTGGGAGAAACACATACTTATACGGCAATCCCTCCAGTATGTGAATTGACCGGTGGAGATAATTGTCCTTATACCTTCCAACTCGACAGTGTAGAGATCGAATGGATTATCCCATCTGGTGGAGAAATTGTCAATCAATCTGGTTTGGAAATTGAAATCCGTTGGGCCGCTGGCCAAGGTGGAGACCTCTCCGTCTTAATCACTTCGGCATTGACGGATGATGCGGCTTTTTGTGCTTCCTCTAGTACCTGTGGAAGTTTTGCCTCGATTCCAATTACGGTCAATTATTTTGTTGATTATTTGCCTGCGGTATACCTCTGTCGAGGAGCATCCTATACTTTTTGTGGGGTATCTTATGATGAGTCTATTGATGCCGTTTGTTTAGATAGTTGTGGTCAGACCGTTCAACCTATTATCGTTTCCGACCCAATCGTCACTGACTTTGGAGTGATCTCTTTATGTCCGGGAGATTGTTATTCTTATGCGGGAATAGATTATTGTCAGGAAGAAATCGTAGAACTGATAGAAGTTGGTCCGGTATGTATAGATACGGTACGTTTTGAAATTGATCATTTAGAAGAAGAAATATTGACGGTCAGTCCGATCATTGAAGACTGTGATATTGGGGGAACTTTTTATCGAATAGTTTTTGATGTCACCGGAGGTATTCCTCCTTACTTCGTCAATGACCAACCACTTCTAGGAACGACCTATACTTCTCCTCCTATCTTGAGTGGCAATGTTTATTATTACGAAATAAAACATTCAGCGGTCTGTAGCGATAGTCTAATCGTTTACTCCGGGCAAGTCAATTGTTCTTGTACCACAGAAGCGGGTACAATGGATCAAGACCTATTAATCAACTGCGATAGCGAAAGCATTTCCGCCACGCATCATGCCAATGAGTTTTTGGACAATGACGATACCTTTGAATACATTTTACACAGCGGTGATTCCTCCTCTCTGGTAGACCCTATTGGTATTAATTTTACCGGAACGTTTAGTTTTATTCCAGGCGTGATGAATTATGGCCAAATTTATTACATCTC
>CALLVY010000603.1 GCA_938015925.1 uncultured Saprospiraceae bacterium | reverse complement strand
TGATGCCTTCATTGAACATATGCGTTACCGCATTGCTCCCGCCTCCTCCAACTCCAATTACCTTAATTATTGATCCTTCTTCTTTTGGCAGTTCGAATTGCATAACTGTTAATTTTTGATTTTTGATAAATTTTCATGATTCATTCTCATAGAGTATTCAATTGCGGTCTGATCTTATTATGCGAGATCAGACCCCGATCGAAATCTCTTAATACTAATTATTATTAAAACTCAGAGTCTGGTTCTGCTTCGAACCATTCTTTGGTTTTCTTAAAGATCTGTTCGTACCATTTGCCAGAGTCATCATCTGCCATGGCCATTTCTGGCTGCGGTGCTTCCACCACTTCTTCGACGACTTCTTCTACAACTGGTTCTTCAATGATTACAGGATTGCGTTCTGCTTCCTGAATTCCTTTGATCAATAGCCCAATAGAGGTGGCGTAAATAGGACTACATACCTTTTCTACGTAACCATGCGCTAAGTGTTCGATTGGAAGGCCAATTCGTGTGCTCATTCCGGTATGAAATTCACACAATTGTTCGATATGGCTCAATAAAGCGCCTCCTCCCGTCAAAACGATTCCTCCAATGAGGTGTCTTTCGAGGCCAGAACGGCGAATTTCCCAAAGCACATAATCAAAGATTTCTTCCACTCTTGCCTGAATGATTCGGGCTAGGTTCTTTTCTGAAATCTCCTTAGGCTCTCGTCCTTTCAAACCTGGGATCGTGATGATTCTATTATCAAATACTTCATCACCAAGTGCTGCTCCAAATCGAACTTTCAATTTTTCTGCTTGCTCTTGCATGACGGTACATCCGTCTTTGATATCTTTAGTTATTACATTTCCACCAAATGGAATCACCGCGGTGTGGCGGATAATTCCTTCGTGAAAGATGGTAATATCGGTGGTTCCTCCTCCGATGTCTACCAAAGCAATACCTGCTTCTTTTTCTTCATCGCTAAGTACCGCTGCGGCAGAGGCGATGGGCTCTAAAGTCATGTCTGCAATTTTCAACCCTACTCTTTCGATGCAACGGTTGATATTGCTAGATGCGGTGATTTGTCCGGTGATGATATGAAAATTGGCTTCCAATCTCACTCCTGACATACCGATAGGATCAGTGATTCCCTGTTCACTGTCTATGGTGTATTCTTGAGGAATGACATGCAAAATTTTGTCTCCCGGAGGAAGCACTAATTTGTGCATATCGTTGATTAGTTTGTCAATATCAGCCTTGCTGATTTCATCGTAATCATTGTCGCGAGTCAAAATTCCGCGATGTTGCAGACTCTTGATGTGCTGTCCAGCGATTCCGACGTAAACCACTTTAACCTCTTGGCCAGATTGCTTTTCAGCAGATTTTACGGCTTCAGAGATGGCTTGTACGGTTTTGTCAATATTGGAAACGACCCCTCTGGATACGCCCAATGAATCGACTTTTCCGATCCCCAGGATTTCTACTTTACCATGCTCGTTTTTACGACCGGCAATAGCACAAACCTTGGTGGTCCCGATGTCTAGTGCAACGACTACTTCATTGCGTTTTTTGTGAAAGTTGTCTATCATAGTATATTGGTTTTAATAGTAATGCTTAGCATAATTTTAGTGATTTCTTAGGGGTTATCTTTTTTTGCACACTACTTGTCCATCAAATGTTAAATTAATTGATTGATATTTATTCCACCCCACGTATGGAGCTCCTTCTTGATAAAATATCTTTAAACGTTCAAATTTATCTGCTATGTCTTCGCAAGATCCTAAAATAATTTTCTGTTGTCCCAACTTAGGAACAATGGTATATTTTCCATTTCCTGCGATGTAGATTTGTTCTACTAAAGGACGCATAAAATCGTCTGCAAGAATGTCATTGGCCAAACCAAAAAGATCTTTCAATGTGTGTTCCTTCCGCTTTTGGAAGTTGGGCACAAATGGTGGAATATTTCCCGTAGCCACCAGTACTCTTGCTGTAAAATGGATCGACAAAGGCATTTTTTTCCCGAAACGATCCAAGTAATAATTGAGGCCATTTTTATCGATCACTCTCAAAATAGGCGCTCGTTGTGTCAGTACAATATGAATTTTTCCCCGAGCATCGGTATAGGCATCTGCATTCAGAATAAAGGGGTCTTCTTCTAAAACCCTTTCCACTCTTTCCATATTAATACTTCCAAGTGGGATACCTGCCAAACGATGACCAAAACTTCTTTCCAAAGTTAATAGAATATCTTCCTGATCAATCAAAGTATTGCCATCTGCCAATGCGTCGATCTCAATAATAATGTCTCTGGCATTGCGTCCTTTTTTCTTTTCAACGGAAGAAATCAACAATCCGGCAATCAGAAAGAAAAGCCCAATCCAAAGCAAACGCTTCATCATCCGTATGTTCGCCGTATTACTCATGGTTCAACATTTCTTTTATCGGCATTACGAAAGTATCTATATCGCCTGCACCTAAAGTCATCACTACTTCCAATTGTTTTTTTCCCAACTCATTCAGCAAATTGGTTTTCGTTACCAACTCCTTTTGTTCCAATTCCATCAGATCAAATACGATCTGAGAACTGACTCCAGAGATTGGAAGTTCCCGGGCTGGATAAATATCCATCAATAAAACTTCATCCAATTGATCCAGAGCTGCGGCAAAACCTGCAACAAAATCTCGAGTCCGGCTATACAAATGGGGTTGAAAAATACCCGTTAGTTTCCGATCAGGAAATAATGCTCTTGCGGCGGCAATGGCCGCTTGTAGTTCTGTAGGATGATGTGCGTAATCATCGATATAAACCACTTGGTCATTTCGAAAAATCATTTCAAATCGTCGCTTTATTCCTTTGAATGAAGCCATTGCTTTTTTTACTGCTACTTCTTTTACTCCCAGTTGTTCTGCTATCGCAATAGCTGCTGTGGCATTTTCCACATTGTGTCGCCCTGGAAGGGTGAAGCGTATATCTTTCATTTCCCCGTGGGGACTTTTATAATCAAATACAAATGATCCATCTTCTACTCTGACTTTCTCCGCGCGATAAGTTCCTTGATCTACTCCAAAAGAAATGCTGTCTTGATCATCGAGGGATAATCCCTCTTTTAAAAAAACATTTCCTGCTGGCACGACTTGTTTAGCGAAAGCTTTAAATCCATCTTGCATTTGATCGCCATCGCCATAGATATCCAGATGGTCAGCGTCCATAGATAGAATTGCCGCATAATAAGGATGCAATTGTAAAAAGGAACGATCGTATTCATCGGCCTCTACGACTACCCACTCATCTTTTCCTTCGACATAATTGGAAGCGAAATTTTGAGCAATCCCTCCAAGAAAGGCCGTGCAAGAAATTCCTCCAACATGCAATAAATGCGCAAGGATAGAACTCGTGGTCGTTTTTCCGTGAGTACCAGCAATCGCAATCGTTTTGCTGCTCTTACTGATCATTCCCAAAACTTGGGAACGCTTATACACCGAATATCCTGCTGCTCTAAACCAAGTCAATTCTCCATGACTTTCTGGTACAGCGGGCGTATACACCACGAGATCAATTCCTTCTGGAATTTGATTAGAATCATCGTCATAATGGATTTTCATCCCTTCCTTCTCCAGCTTTCTGGTAAGGACAGTAGCTGTTTTATCATACCCAAAAACAAGAATCCCCTTGCTATGCAAGTACCGGGCAATGGCGCTCATGCCAATTCCTCCAATGCCTATAAAGTAGGCTTTTTGGATATCGGGTAGGTTCACAGTTACTTGTTTTTTCATTCTTCAGACTCCTCAA
>CALLVY010000602.1 GCA_938015925.1 uncultured Saprospiraceae bacterium | reverse complement strand
TTTCGATACATTACTACCACTTTAGATTATTCTGCGGATTGGCAATTAGAAGATTTTGCAATACTCAAAAAGTCTTATCAAAAATTGGCCAAATGGTACCTCCAAAAAATGGAAGACAATGAGCGTTTTTACCTCAGTTTTTTTGACGAAAGGATTCGTTCCAGAACTTACAAGCCGATTGAAGCCCAGGAAAGATGCCTCATCGGTACCAAGCAATTTTCTATCGCCCCGAATGGAGAGTTGTATCCTTGCATTCAATTTGTAAAAACAAATTCTTTACCCGAGTTTATGATTGGCCATGTCAAGACAGGATTTGATTCCGCTTGTCAGCATCATTTAAATGAACAATCCGAAAAAAAGAAACCCGAATGCAGTGGATGCAAACTCGAATCTCGCTGTTCCAAGTGGTGCTCTTGTATCAATTTTATGAGTACTGGACGAATCGACCAAGCTTCTCCCATTGTTTGTTACAACGAAAAAATCCTAATCGAAATCGTAGACCGCACTGCCGATAAGCTTTGGAAAAATAGAAACAATACTTTTATCCATAAGCATTACAACGAAGATTATCCTATTATTTCTCACTTAGAAATAAGCCTTTAAGCATGCAAAAGAAATCATTAAAAGTAAAACCAGCAAGGAGTATTTACACTCCAAAATATCCTTCCTACGCGGACAAGAATCCACTATTATACCCCGAAACCCGACCTTATCCTTTTCGCCATAGATTTATCAAATGGATGTCTACGGGAGGCTTGGCCAGTATGATGTTGTTGAGTGCCAATGAACTTTCGGCGCAATCTAAAGTGGATACTTTGTATAATCCATTTCCTTTGGAGAATGCCGGCGTTCCTTATCAACCGTCGATGTTTGGAACAGGATTGCCCCAACGTATTCAGTCCAAGGATGCGCGAGCAGCGATTCGCAAAGCATTTGCAGATTCGGGGATACAGCTGGAAGAAAAAGTTTGGTTGGAAGAGGGGAGTGTCGGTGTTTTTTTAGACGGGTATAGTGCCAAGGAGAAGATCGGATTTGTATATATGGATCATAGAAATATGGATGCTTCTTTTAAGAAAATGAATCCTACGACAGTGGAATATTTAAAGAAACTGAAAGAAGCGGTAAAGAAAAATAAAAAATTAAAAGAGGATATAAAAAAGCGTAATGCACAGGTGAAAAAGAATTTCCTTTTTTTTGTAGAGCATAAAGACAGACACTTGGCACAACTTAGTCGGTCTCGCGAAAAGGAGGAAGTCAAAATATTTATGGACCAACTTACTTCACTTGAGCCAAAGGAAGAAAATGAAACCTTGTTTAATACGTATACCCTTCAGTTTGAATTGGCTGGGATATGGGAAGGATTCGAAGGACGAGCTCCTTTTATGAAAGAGTTTTTTCAGCATGTTGATGAGCGATTCGAAGATACGGTAGAGAAAGTAATATTGAAGCGCTATGTGTTGGGTTTTGAGTTATTAGGAGGCGGGACTAGTGAGTATAAAACTAAAATTTTAAGTGAACTTCAAGGAATTAAAGCAATAGAATCTAATGAAAAATTCATTGAACATTTTCTTATTCTCAATAGGTTTATGACGTACAATGAATATGGACGTAGACAGAACACACGCGAAGAATATAATTTGAAGTTGAAGATTATGAATGCTTATCCATTGACCGAATGGTTTGAACATTTAGAAGAATTGGATTTGCATTACGATCAAAATTTTATTTCCTTAAAAGAGGCGCGTCAGATAGATTTGAAAAATAAAAAAGGAACGCAGTTTATCGCTCCGATAAGTGCTAGAGGTCCGCTGACGATTATCAAAAGTGAAAGATTAGCCAATGCGGAAGATTTGAGGGAAGAACGATTAGTGTTGATCAAGGCCTTTAATGATAAGATAGGAATGACCGAGAAAGTTTTGAGGAAAAAGAAAGAAGAAATCAAAAAATTATCGAAACGTTATTCTAGGGACTTACTAAAAGATTTGCAAAAGGAGAAAAGGGATTCCCTGGTGAAAGAGCAACAGGAAGGAATTGCTGCAATAGTAGCGAAGTATAAAGCCATGGAGCAAGTTACGGAGGAAGATCGCGCTGCTCATGAGTCGAAACTAAAAGAAATTTATAAACGACAAAGGGAACAACAGAAATTACATAGAGAGGCATTAGAAATAGAGACTTTGCGCCGATTGGAAGGAGAAGTAAAACGCTATATCCAATGGGCAAGGTCGCAGATGGGGTCTTAATAAATGGAATCATTCCTCGACAAAAAACAGCTTTGAATTAATCCACAAATCATGCAAAAGAAACCACTAAAAGTAAAACCCGCTAGAAGCATTTATACGCCAAAATACCCCTCCTACGCGGACAAGAATCCACTTTTATATCCCGAAACCCGACCTTATCCCTTTCGGCATAAATTTATCAAATGGATGTCGACCGGAGGCCTGGCCAGTATGATGTTGTTGAGTGCCAATGAACTTTCTGCCCAAGCCAAAGTGGATACTTTATTCAATCCATTTCCTTTGGAGAATGCCAGAGTCCCTTATCAGCCCGTAAGTTTTGGGACGGGGATGCCAGAACGATTGAAGTCAGAAGAAGCACGCCAAGCTATCCGGAAGGCCTTTGCCGATTCTGGGATCGAACTCGAAGAAGAGGTCTGGCTAGAAGATGGTAAAGTCGGTGTTTTTTTGGATGGCTATAGTGCTAAAGAGAAAATCGGTTTTGTGTATATGGATTACTCCAATATGGATGGATCTTTTGCAAAGCATAATCGTGCTGCTGCAAAACGGCTGAAGCAAGAGGCAACACCGGGAAATAAAAACAATGATTTAAAAGCGGAACGGAAAGCTTATCAGGAACAGGTAAAAAATACCTTTCTCACTTTTGTAGAAGATAAGACGAAGTACATGGATCAGCATAGGCGCTACTATTCCAAGAAAGAGAGCGGTATCCGATTTGGAGAACAATTATCGACCCTGGAACCACAATTAGAAAATGAAACCCTTTTTAATACTTACTACTTGCAATACAAATTGGCGGGTATCCGGGAACAGATGGAAAGTAAAAACGATTTTACCAAAGAAATTTTCTTACACCTGGAAGATCGATTTTCTGATCCGGCAGAGAAAAAGATTTTAATGCGCTATGCCTATCAGTTTAAAAAGAAAGAGAGTTATACCAACGATTTTTACTCCAGGTTCATTGTCGAATTTAGAGCGCTTAAGAAAATAAAATCGGATGAGAAGTTTATTGAAAATTTCCTTAGTCTAAATAAATTTTTGAAATATAAAATAAGATTGCAAGGGGAGGAAGGCTTTCAGAAATTGAAATTGGAAGTCATGAATGGCTATCCTTTGAAAAAGTGGTTTAAGCATTTGGAAAAAATAGATTTTTATTACGATCAAAGTTTTTTGTCTTTGAGTGAAGCCCGTCGGATGGATTTGAATAATAAAAAAGGAACTCAATTTATCGCTCCAATATGTGTCAGAGATCCATTGACCATTATCAAGGAAAATGGTCGTATTGTTTTTGCAGATTTGATGCAAGAACAAATTGAATTGACAAAGGCCTTTAATAAAAAAAATGGAATGACCAAAGAGATTCTGGCGCAAAGAAAAGCGGACTATCAGGAACTAGCGGAACGCTACCCTTGGAACAAGCTGAAGGATTTGTCAAGAGCGAAAAGAGACTCTATCCGGAAAATCCAGCAAGAAGGAAGAGCCGAAATCAAAGCGAAGTATGAGGCGATGGAACAGATTTCGGAGGAAGATCGTGCTGCTTTTAAGTTGAAATTCGATGATGTCCGAAGGCGACAAAATGAGCGGCAAGCGGCGCATGCAGAAGAGGGGAAATTAGAAACGCTCCGCCGATTGGAGGAAGAAGTCAAGCGGTATATTCAATGGGCGAAATCGCAGATGGGGAGTTAAATTAGAACCAATAAAAATGATGAAATATCTTAGTCTGTTGTTTTTGTTTTTTTTCCCTAAACACCTTTGGTCAAATAACATCAAAGAATCTCAATGTCTATTTCGACTTTGATAAGGCTACCTTAGAAAAAAGTGAGACTTTAAAAATCGATTCTTTTATTTTCAACAAAAGTAGTATCGAAAAAATAGAATTGTATGGCCGTACGGACAATAGCGGCAGAGATGCTTACAATTTAAATCTATCGAAAGACAGAGTTCTGGCGATTCAAGATTATCTGCTCCAGCGGGAGATTCCGGCGGAACAAATAATGGCCAAATACTTTGGAGAAACTTCGCCCATCCGATCCAATGAAAGCGATTCTGGACGGCAGTAGAATAGAAGGGTAGAATTGGTCGCCTATTTTGTGGAGACTGAAAAGAAGGCGGATTTCGTCTTGGAAAATAGTCCGGAAGCTTTGGAGGAAAAAGTGCTTGAAGAATTTTCAGGAATTGATACTTCTGGATTGGAAGTCGAGGAAGAAGAATTAATACAAGATCAAGCTTTAGTAGGTGACACGACATTGATAGTGGAAAACGTACAGGTGGTTATTTCCAAAATTGATTTTTATAAGAGAGGATATGGAGAGATCAAGTTTAAGATAAAGTCTACTAATAAATAAGAAAATAGACTAGTGATTTTTTGCTATTGATATCCAGGGATTTAATAAGTGATGCTTGATGGTTTTATTGCGAAGTTGATTAAGAGTTCTAATTGATTTTGACCATTTTTTTAAATTTATCCATAGAAGATATGATTGACAAAGAAAGAGCAATAGAAATATTAGATGAGTATTTAAGATTGGAGTTTGTTGTAGATCCTATGTGGGTTGGCTATAGAGCTAGTAGAGTTGTGATTGAGGAAGGGACGTATTGGTGGAACTTACATAGATGTAAAAAAGGTAAAGAGAATGATCCTGATGCTGTTGGGCAAATTGGAGGACATACCTATTATCTCACTAAGAATACTGGAGAAATTTATGAATTAGGACTTTTCCAGGCTGGAGATTGGAAAAGAGAGTTTACTCAATTTATGAAAGGGGAGATACCCTCTTTTGATTGGGAGCCAGCACGGAATGTATATCGTGATTGCCAGTTAAATGAGGAGTTCGATTATGAGTTTAATGTAAGAATAGAGGAAATTAGCTTTGATGGTCGTGAAGAAGAAACCCAAGGAATTCTAATAGCCTTATTGGCCAGCCAGAGTGAAAGTTCTATTTTTAAGCCGAGATTTAAATATCAAGCTGTAGATGGGATTGTATCTAGGCTTAGGCTTAGTAATTTTGGAGAGATGACGGGGGGAGAAATAGAGGGTATTTATAAAAAGCAGATCGTTTCTTTATCGTTCAAAGGTGGATATGATAAATTGAATGATGCTCATGCCGAGGTTAAAAAATGGCTGAGAGTAAATGGTTTTGCTCCAACTGATAATCATTGGGTAGAGCTCGATAAAATAGAAACGGAGAAAAATGATTTTAAGGAATGGCTTTTAAAGATGAAAATGGAAGCGGTACCGCAGAAAGAAAGCACCGTTTAATATAAACTATTCTTGGAATTTAAACCCTAAATTCAATCAGAATGATTGCAAAGTCTTTAAAAAAACATTTTGATTCCATGGTCGATTTAGACTTAAAGGTGTGGGAGAATTTTTCAAATTTAGGAACAACAAAATCTTTTGCAAAAGAGACCATTCTAAAATCCGCTTTTTCTACCGAAAAACATTTTAACCTGATATTAGAGGGGAGTGGAGGAAACCTTCTTTGGAAAGAAAATAATTTTGTTTGTACCGATTTGAGTTTGCAAAACGAACCGCTATCGGATTATGTTTCCTTTATGTTGCAAAAACCTTCCCCCATAGAAGTGCGATTGTTTGAAGACAGTCAACTCTTTCGAATCCAATATCAAAATTTCCAACGAATCTTTGAGAAAGGCAACTACGGCGAACAAGTGTCCAGATTAGCTTTGGAGGCCGCTTATATGGAAAGGAGCAACAGCAAATTGATCTTTTGACCAAAACCGCCAAGCAAAGGTATGCCGAGTTGGTAAGAAAAAATAACCAGATCGAAAGAATCCCTTTAAAGTATTTGGCCTCCTATCTCGGAATTACACCGCAAAGCCTAAGTAGAATTCGCAAGCAGAAAATAGAATAAGCACAGCGACTTTGCAATTACCATATGGTAAGTGCTTTAGCAAAGGAGTTCCTTAATTTTGGCAAAAAACGATGTCAAATAAAGTTAACATTCCGGTTTGGAGCATCCTTGGAGTACTTGGAGGTTTCCCATTGCTTTCCTACTTGCTTTCCTTAATGCTTTTGGAAAGAACATTCTTTTACAATTTAGGCTTAGATTTCTTTATGGTGTTTTGGTCGCTGATTTGCCTTTGGTATCTTATTCAAATTTTGCTGATCTTCAAAATTCTAAACCTTTCCAATTGGAGCCTAAAGGATATTGGTTATTCCCTGAATGCGAAAAAAACGCTCTACTTAGTCACTGGATATTTGATCTTTGCATTCCTTCTGTTTGGCTTGGTAGAATGGGCATTGGCCTCTGCCAGTATTGATGCAGAGCAGCTGAATTCTTTATCCGATTTTTCTAATATTACTCCAAAAACAAGTGCGCAGCGAATCCTGTTTATCTTCACCGGATTAGTAGCTGGGTTTTCTGAAGAATTGGTCTATCGTGGCTTTGCGATCCGTTCTCTGGAAAGTCATAAGGTCAATAAATGGATCGCGGTACCATTGGCTGCAATTCCTTTTGTCTTCCAACACGGTCTAAAATCCATGGATCAATTTTGGTGGTTTTTGATATCCGGATTCGTCTTAGGAGCTATCTATATTTTATGCAAACGGAAATTAGTTATTCCAATTATTATCCATTGGTTAGTTATTCTTTCCGCTCTTCTTGCTATTTTGCAGGTGCTGGAATAATTGCTTGAGCTGCAATGGCAAAATTGGAATCTTTTGTTTGTAAATCAATCGAATTGAGGTTTTAGTCGATCCAGTAATAGTGTTCTTCTTTTTAAACGTATAAATAAATGTGGAGCGCCTAATTTGACACAAACGAGAAACCACCCAACATGAAAAACAAAATAGACTGGTTAAACCACGGATTAGAATTTCTGGTCGTCTTGATTGGAATCCTGATTGCTTTTCAACTGAATAATTATGCCACCACAAAAGAGCAAAACAAAACCATTGCGATCCATTTAACACAGATCGTAGAG
>CALLVY010000601.1 GCA_938015925.1 uncultured Saprospiraceae bacterium | reverse complement strand
CTCCTAATTATCAATTATTTTAGGTAATAATTTAAAATAACCTGGATCCGTCCATTTTCTGCCCTGCTGCGTAATAAGTCCTAAATATAGGATAAATAAAAGATTTATGCCGTTTGATAGAATTATTTTTGATTAGCCCCTAGGTAATTTGTTCTATTTTTAGATTCTAAAAACAAATTATATTTCCATGAAAAAAGTACTATCTCTTCTGCCCCTACTCCCTATCTACTTCTTATGCCTATTTCCAGGTTTGGTTTCTGCTCAAGCTAACTTTACTGTTGACGCCAAAAACATGGGTAAATTTATCAAGCATATCGATTGTGAATATGAGGATCGAATCCATGTTACTAGCTATGAAATTCAGACTTTCCTGAATGGTCTATTGTCTTCCAATACAGGTAGTTCTTGTGGCGCTCCTGAGCCTACGATTACGCTTAATACCCCCACAACTTTGCGATTTGACTGGCCAAATGTAGCGGGTGCGAATACCTATAATGCTGCTAGCTTTGGCTTAGAAGATGGCACAAGTGTATCACTCAATCCGGTAGATTCTAAAGTTGGCTTTAATGGCCTGAGCGAGCAACTCTATCTTTTTGGCTTTGTCAGCAATTGTTCGTCAAGCAGTAGCTTTGTCAACATCATCATTGTAGACAAAGATCTTTCTTTGGTTCCCTACTATGCGAATGATGATGATATTTGTCAATGCGATACCCGGACTTCTCCACAGCTAAAAGGAAAAGACCAGTGTGGCGATAGCTTTGAATCTTTATTTCTTCCTTGGAACAACAACTGTGATGCCAATAGATATCATTTTGCCATCAGTGAAGAAGGAACGGATGATGAAAAAGAATTTTATATCCTTTCCGAACTCGTAGGAGAAGAGTACAGTATTTATGTCTTAAAATATTGTGATCCACTGCTCGACTTTACGGAAGGAAATTATACCGTTTGGGGCGGCAACTATAGTGCTATCCTTACAAGTGATGGCATCAATTTTTATCCTGAAGATGAAGCGACTGGCGAACTAGAAGTAACCCGAACAACTTGTGGTTGCTACACCAGACCTCCTGGAGAAGTGAAACCAGAAAAAAGAAATGCGGGTCAAAATATATCCGACGAAGAACTACAGGTTAGTCCAAACCCTTTCAATGATGTTATCAATATAAATCTAAAAACAACAAGCTCTTTGCCAACCGAAATTCTGATTTTTGATTTGAGTGGCCGTTTGGTACAACAATCACGACAGCAGAGTGAGATCGGATCTTTTAATATTTCCACAGCATTTTTAGATGGAGGTATTTACCAATTGGTACTAAAGAATGGGCAGCAAAGCTGGCAACAAAAAATTGTGAAAATTAAATAGGGATTACACTACCCTCTACTCGTCCGGCTCTGCTTTCTCTGAAAGCAGAGCTTTTTTTATGCCTCCTCTTTTCTACCCTTCTCCTCCAACCTAGCACTGCAAAACAGTACACCATCTAACAATATTCTTGAACAAGAATAAATTTAAAGCGCCTCTTCCGCTCCTATTATTTTTTGCTTTCCCAGCAAAATAAGTCAAGAAAAAATGCCCTCAATTGTAATTTATTCTAGCCTATTTATTCTTCAATTTTACACAACAGAAGATTAATACTAAAACCATTTTTTTTCCCTAAGCCGTCTTCTTACACACACCACTACACAAAGTTCTTTACGACAACTACTATTATTTTTTTTATCATTAAATACCTTATTATGAGATTTTTACTATTTACTTTATTCTGGGCATTCACTTTTGCCCCTAGCCTGCAAGCCCAAACCCTGGGTCAGGATTATCCGATTTTAGTCGAATGGGAAACTTTTGTCGAAGACCAACAAAACAAAGAAGTACCCAATGAGCAGGCAAGGCTTTTAAAAAAACAATTGGCCTTGATCGCAGAAAAAGAAGCCCACCAATCAGAGCGGGAAATCATTCAACACCTCAGAACCAGTTACTGGAATAACTTTTTTTACCAAGCCAATCAAATCGAAATCAGCAAAGCGATTCAGGCTCAAATAGTAGAAACAAATGCTTCCAAAAAAGCAGCCCCGGTAGTCTTAGACAACCCTAATTTAGTTGCCACAAATTGTGCGATTGAAATTGCCATCATCATTGATCAATCGGGTAGTCTTAATCAGGATCAGGAGGATAATATTCGAAATGGCCTTTTGGCATTTATTGCCAATCAGAATATTTCCAATACCGGAAACACGGTAACCTTTATTGGCACCGGTAGGAGAAATAATACGGAAGTCCTTGTTCCTGCAAACGTTTCCGAAACGGTTACCTATGACCCAGGAACGGTTACTAGCCATTCTGACTGGATCCAAAACGACTTATACTTTTCTGGTAACACGGATAGCTGGAGTGTAGCTTTAGTTGCTGCTGCCGACATTTCTGCTGATTTGGTCATACTGGTTACCAGTAGTAATACGGGCCATGGTTCTGGAGAAGATGTTCGCAATACGGATGCAGCCAATGTTTTAAAAGCAGCAGGAACACACCTTTTCGTTTTCGCTGACGAGGATGCAAATTATAATTCTGATCCTCTCTTCGCAGAAATGCAAGAGGTGATCGACCCCAACCCTATGCAGGCAGTTGATCCCATTACGATGGAACAACTCTCTACTTTAGATTATTTTCCTGTATCGGATAACTTTGCAGATTTGACCGACTGGCTATCGGTCATAGACGGAACAATCGGTACCGCAGAAATCACCAATATCCAATACGTAAAAGGCCACTGCCTGGAAGGAGAAATTTGTTTTTCTGGAAGGTACAATTTATGTAAAGGAGTAACTTTGGGCACCACTGCTCCTCAATTGATTTTCTCGCAAAACGGAGTAGAAGTCGCTTCTCCAATTATGGTCCTAAATTCAGATGGCACTTATTTCAAATGCTTTACCAAACAACAGTTGGTTGACATGGGACTGGATTTAAATACGGGCTACGATGCTTTTATGTCCATCACTACTACAGAAGGAGTAATCACTAGTCCTCCTTATATCGATGGCTTCAATAATGATTTCTCCATCATTCCAGGGCCTGGATATGTTGACCTCAATTTTGTAGGAGTTATTCCAGGAGCATGCTTTGATAATGAAGTCTGTTTTTCAGGAGTCTATGATCTTTGTGAAGGAAATAGTGAAAGTACACCAACGACTATTAGCTTTGAGCAAAATGGCGTAGAGGTGGCAAGTGTAACCTTAACTCTTAACCCCGATGGTACTTTTTACAGTTGTTATACGGAGTCTCAACTCATTGCAGCGGGTCTGGAATCGGGCAGCAGTTATGATGCTTTTGTAATTATTAATTCTACCAGTGGTACTACATTGACCAGTCCTTTATATACACCTGGCATTAATAATGACTTTACGATAAATTATATCGGTATTGGAGAAACTTTCATCACCGATATTGATCAGCAAGATAATCTTTGTTTGGAAGCGGAGACTTGTTTTTCTGGAACTTATGAAATATGCCCTAATGTCAGTGTTAATTCTGCTATCCTTGTTTTTGGCCAAAATGGAAATTCTATGGCCTACGCTCCAATTACGCTAGACACCGATGGCACTTTCTCAGAATGTTTTACCAATCAAGAGTTACTTGAATTAGGATTGGGCTTAGATAGTGGTGAATCCTATGATGCTTTTGTACAGATCACTACAGATGGAGGTAACATTACCAGTCCTCCTTTTATCGCAGGCAATAATAATGATTTCTTTTTTGAAGCTTATGATGCAGACATCCTTCCTATATCTGTTCCAGAATGTGTAGAAGAAGG
>CALLVY010000600.1 GCA_938015925.1 uncultured Saprospiraceae bacterium | reverse complement strand
TCTTGAAAAAGTAGATGGCCCAAGCGGATTTTTTTTCGATGAATACATTGGAGAAATTGAGGAACTCGCTTATTTGGCCTTTCGGGTGGACTATGGAGATAGTAGAGTTTTTTCTTACGATGAAAATGTTTTCACAGAACTGACCGCACCGGCAGATTTAAGTTTCTCTTATCTTACGGGAGTAGAAGGAGATAGGTACTACCTGGTTTATACCAATGATTATTATGATAATTCGGTCGTTTCCCTGGATGAAACGGGACTGAATAAAATGTTTGATATAGACCCCAATGGTTTTTTTGGTGGCTATGAATTTACCGTAAATGATTTACCGTATTTTACGGTTTTTGATTCTAACTTTGACGAAATGTTGGGGTTCTATGATGGTAGTGACTTTGTTCCTACGGCTTTACCCAATAATCTTACTTTTGGAAATTTTTTAGGAACCATTGATGAGATCGTTTACATCACGCTTCAAGATGGACTCAATAATGATCTCATTTTTGCTTATGATGGAGCTTCCTTTTCGGCATTGAGTATGCCTTATACTTCTCCTTTTCTTAATACCGTAACACAGACCGAAGAAGGACTATATCTTAGAATCAACGACATCAATTTTGATGCTTCTCTTTTCTTCCTCGATGGTACTTCCTTGACGCTGATCCCGACGCCGACCAACTTTTTTGCCTTGGATGGTTTTGTCGGTAGTATCAATGATCGATTGTTTTTTGCTTTTAATGATGACAATTTTAATGGGACTATCGTAGAATTAGAAGCTGGGAACACCTGGAAAGAATTTCCAAACCCAACAGATTTATTTTATTTATTCTCTACGGGGCCTACCGCATCTGAGGATTACCTCTATCCTGTTTTTGCAACGGATTATTTTATCAATAGTATGGTGGTCTTCGATGGTACTACCGACCTTAAAGTAGTTCCCAATCCTGCCGCAAGAGAATACAGTGCTTTTTACCGCGATTTCAAACAAGGACATTTAGTCGCTTACCGCGATGATTATTTTGACAATCATCTTTACTTTTATGATCAAACGGATTTGACCGCCGTACAATCTCCTGCTGGCTTTGACTTTAATACGTATTCTTTTCAGTATAAAACGAAAGTCTATTTTAGTCATTATGACAATAGCTTTAACCAACAACTATTTTCCTTAAATCTCAATAAGGCACCACTCTCCGCCGATAATACCGTTACGACAGAAAAAGAAACGCCTTATACTTTCTCCACCACTGATTTTGATTTTTCAGATGAAGACATGGGAGATACTTTCGAAGCGATCGAATTGGTAAGTCTACCGACCAAAGGAATTTTACATGTCTTTGGTGCACAGGTAAGTCAAGGGCAAGTGATAAGCATCGGAGATTTGGACAAACTCAATTACCTGCCGCTCGATGATGGCATTGGCGAGCCTTACGATAATTTTACTTTTAAAGTAAGTGATGGTTTTTCCTTTAGCACCGCAACCTACACCATGTACATCAATATCAACCCAACCGTTGGTATCGAAGAAACGACCCTGGCTGGAAAGCTAACTATTTTTCCAAATCCTGCGAGCGACTTTGTAAACATTGATGTACAAGATTATACTTCCGCCCAAACCATTCGAATCTCCTTACTAGGCGCCAATGGACAAGTACTGGAAACTAAATTGATGAACGGTTCACAAGAACGCTTAATGCTCCACGATTTACCCGCAGGGATTTATCAACTCCATTTTCAAAACGAAGAAGTGAAGTTGACCAGAGGCTTAATCATCTCTAAATAATGGAAGCTAAGAAATCGCACCAAATAAGAGGATGACGTTTTTTGCTATCTTCTTATTTTGGGTACTTCTTTGTTTGCATAAACCCTTCAAAACGAAAATTGACCACAAACCTAAATGACGGATTAATCCGTTTTATCAAATTGCAAAAATGAGAACACCTTTTACCTTATTTTTTCTGTTTCTAGTACTGACTTCCTGGGCACAACCCGGCAATGATGATTGTTCAGGCATTATTGATCTTGGCCTAGCTCCAATATGCTCCGACACTTCGATCTATAGTAATTTTGGAGCGACCCCCACCGATATAGGAAACGATAATGTTCCCGCTTGTTGGGTCGGAACGCCAGAGCGAGATGTCTGGTTTTCTTTTGTGTCTTCTGATACCATTTTAGATTATATGATTTCGGTCATCGGTTGTCCAGATCCAATACTCGGAACTTCCGCTATTACCAATCCAGAGATTGCCATCTATCGCGGAGATGTCTGTGACTTCGATGAATTGTTTCTATTGGCCTGTGCTTCTTCCTCGGCCGATCCCGGAACCAATAATGTGGTACTAACACCACCTGCGCTAACTCCGGGTATTCGTTATTTTTTAAGAGTCAATGATTGGTCGTCTACCGCAGTAGGGAATGATGGGGCATTTAAAATCTGTATAGAACCGGAAAAACCGGTAGTCAATATTGATGGTGGAGGAAGTGATGCTTGCGCAGGAGAAATTTATGATACCGGAGGAGCCGGTGGCGATTATGGCAATAATGAAAATCACGTTTTTACGATCTGTCCAAAAGATGAACACAGTTGTTTGAAATTCGATCTGGAGTTTTACGACTTAGAAAATGCAACAGATCCACTTATCTTTTTTGATGGTCCGGATATCAATTCTCCGCAAATTGAAATATATGGAGCAGACAATCCTTTTAATCTAAATGGGGTAACTGCTGGAGGAGGAGTTTGTGCTTCTCTGACCGCCACGAGTGGTTGTCTGACCATTCAGTTTACTTCCGATGCGGCCAATGTAGCTTCTGGTTTTCATGGCTTTTGGGAATGCCTGCAAGAACCTTGCGATCCTCCGGTAGCAATTACCGCTGATGGAAATAGCGAT
>CALLVY010000599.1 GCA_938015925.1 uncultured Saprospiraceae bacterium | reverse complement strand
TGGGATAGTTTGTTTATTAATATTTATTGCTGGAAAATTTAAGGATGTGGAGTATGCAGGAAAAGTAAAAGTGTATTTTCCAAAAAAGAATACCGAAGGCCTTTTGGCTAAGTTGCAAAAGAAGAAGTGGACTCATATCGAAGTGGGATCCATCTTACTTTTTGTAATAGGTTTTGGTATTCCTATAAGCGGAAGTGCTTCGTCTGAAATTCAATGGCTTACACTTTTATTATTGGCTATCTTCTTGATTCTTCTTATCTTTTTAATTAGCGCTGACTCAGAGGCGGAGGAGAATAAACTTGCCAGATTAATAGTAACCAAAACAAAAGTTATTATCTATAAGGGATTGAAGAATACTGAAAAGTGGGAGTGTGATTTAAATTATTTAATGGCTCGATTGGAATCAGGAAATCAACTGAGCTTAATACCTATAGGGGAAGAGGAATCGGATGAAAGTATAATCATTGAAGAAAGCTATTTTCATAAAAAGGATTGGGAAGAAATACTAAACCTATTTCTACTAAAATAAAGCTAAGGATCAACCCTTCTTTTACAATAAGAAGTGTTGTAGAACTTAAGCTGTAAATTTTTTTAGAATCAAATCAATCAAACACTAATTTAAAACAAGCCGCTTCACCTGCGCTCCAACTTTAATAAAATAAACCCCCGGAACCAAACCCTCCAAAGATAAAAGCTGATCCGCTTGCCCACTTTTACAAAACCATTCCTTTTGCATTCTACCTAAGCCATCGATCAACTGAATCTGCTGGTCCTTACTTGTGCTTTTAGAAAAACTAAGTAAAACAGTTCCACTACTTGGGTTAGGAGAAATCCGAAAAGCATTAGTCATTGGCATCACATCAGAAGTAACCACTGGCGTAAAAATCACTGAATCTAAAACCCCCAGACTTTGATTAAAATAAGTCCCACTCGCACTTTCTTCTAACTTCACTACCTTCACCTGATAGACGTTTTGTCCATCTATGGGCTGCGGGTCCAAATAGAAAGTATCTAAAATTAAACTCGGGGTGATCCGCTGAAAGTCAGAACGAATATCGCTAGCCCGGTAGATATAGTATCCTGCTATATCCGATTCCAAAGAAGCATCCCAATTTAATAAAACACCAGAAGCTTGAGCGTCTAATACCAAGCTATTTTCAAGCAATGGCTCTACCATAAACATCCGCAAACTAGGATCCCCCAACAAAGCCATATGCACCAATTGCGGCCCATTCAAATAAACACCATCAATACTATTCATACTCCGCAAGGCACTATACCCAATCGGATAGCCCATGGCCATTTGATGAAAACTCCAGGGCGGACTTCCCGCCCAACAATTGGTCAAGGTATTCCCGGAAGCCAAAGGTGCCCGCAAAAAATTATTCTCATTGTCCCAATCTCCAAACTGACTACCAAAGAGCATGGTAAAAATACTAGACAAAGAATCCTGTGCAAAATCAGTAGTGTTCCCAATACCACCCGCACTAACATGCGATCCACCTCCACAACCATAAGACCACCAATAGCTATCCTGACTCAAGGTGCCAAAATAATCCAATTCATCAATTGCATCGGCACCAAACATTGGCGCAAAATTACGCCAGCCACTAGCTGCCGGTCCGGCAAAAGCTTGTCCAAAATTATCATCAATCAATGCGCGGCGATTGGCTTTTAATTGTCCCGTTTTATAAGCATGTGCTTTTTGCAAATACCGTCGAGTCAATTCGATTTCGCTAGCTGCGAAGGCTGGAAGATTACTGAGGTCTACACGGCCCATTTGCAATTCTACTTTAGATGGAATAGAATCTTGATCAAATTTTCCATCGCCTGGGATATTGTGATTTCTGGGAAAAAAGGCGGTGCTGATATTGGCTAAGGTATCGGTCCAGTTTCCATTGAGTTCGGCGTAGTAGGGATCTGCGCTCCAGGCGCCTTGGTGATTTTCGCTATGGGTGTCAGGATAAATGTCGCCCGAATAGGGGACAGGGATGTGTCCTAAAAGATACAAGGCGCTGAGGTCAGAAGTTTGTTGATAAACATTTTGAATCATCGCCTTGACTTCCGTTACCGCTAAATTGCGATCGACAGCTTGTCGAATCACTTTCCAGTGATCCTTGATTAAATCCAATTCAAGTTGCAGAATCTCTAAATCCAAAGAATCATTAATTTCCTTTTCCACCAAAAGCAATAGCGTTCCTCTTGCGTCAGCAGGAGCTACTTCGATTCCCGTAGAGATAAAACCATATTTGGGACGCTCTGAAATAAAACTACCCACTTGTCCCGAACTAGCCAGAACCAAATCATCGGCTCTGTTTTTTAAAACCCAGGAAGTGCTATTGGGAAACATATCAGGATTTAAAGTCACGATCACTTCTTCACAAACATTCCCATTGTCACAAATAGAAAAATAGGAAGTATCCGCAAAACCAAAATTATCACCAAAGCTTTTAATTTCCCCACATGCTTCTACGGAATAATAACCAAATCCAAAATTGCAACAAAGACCAATGCCATACATGTCCTTGACGATAAATTCAATTTCAGCTCCAGATTCAATGCAAAAAGTATCCTTAACTAAATCAAAGTTTTTCTTAAAAAAGGCATACTCATAAATTTGACCAATTGATACCGTCGTATCCACAAAAGAAGTAGCATCTCCTGGCAGCAAATCTAATTGTTCCCCCCAGGAAGTCGCTTCCAGACTTTTTCTATAAACCTCATAAGAATTCGCGGAAGGATCTACGGGCCATTCAATCTGGATACTGGGAGGCGATTTTTGTACACTAGCACTCAGCAATACGGATCGTTCCCAGGCAGTTTGAGCTTCGAGTAAAGATGGAAATAGCAAAAGGAACAAGAGCCCCAAGCTTATTGAAGTATTGAATTTCATTGTAAAGGTAATAAGTGGATATAAACAGTTTCCTTAGTTTAGATTAAATAGTTCTTGCACTAAGTAGCAATAAAGATAGCCAAGTATGTTTGGCTTCGGATTCCAGCATGAAGTTTCTTTTGAAATTTAGCACTATTTGACAAAATCAGTCATTTAGTACTATAAAAACGTCTGTATTTCCATAGAATATCAAACAAGCTGATGGCTCCTATCCATACGCGGTTAGAGACTATATCATAGCTTTCAAGCCTTTTTCAACCTTAAGTCCATCCCTCCCACCCCCCTAATCTCAATTGTTTTTACAAAAAAAAATTGGATCTGAAAAAAATGATTTGCGGAATGTTGGTAGAAAAGGACGAATTGGTATATTTGTTCCTGCATGGAAAAAGGACGAGTAATATTAAATCCTGAGCGATTCAAATTGACCATTGACCGACTTTGTCATCAGTTGATAGAGGAGTACGATGATTTCAAAGATGCTTGCATTATAGGAGTACAGCAAAATGGAGTGAGTATGGCTACTCACCTTCACAAACGCTTGTGCAAGATTCTCAAGCGCAAGGAATTAGAATACGGGAAGCTGGATATTACTTTTTACCGAGATGACTTTCGGATTCGAGACAAACCGCTAGAAGCAAGTACTACTGAAATTGATTTCCTCGTAGAAAACAAAAGAGTGATCTTGGTGGATGATGTGCTTTATACCGGTCGTACCATTCATGCCGCCCTCACCGCACTTCAACACTATGGCCGACCAAGAAAAGTGGAATTGCTTTGTTTGATCGATCGACGATTCAATCGCCACCTGCCGATTTATGCCGACTATTCGGGACTCACGGTAGATGCATTGGAAGAAGCCTATGTAAAAGTGGAATGGGAAAAAGAACATGGAGAAAACCGTGTGCTACTTTTTGCACACAAAACTGATAAAGATCAAAATACTAAATGACGACTTCCCAACTGAGCACCCGGCATGTATTAGGGATCAAATACCTCACAGAAGGAGATATCCGACTCATCTTTGAAACTGCTGAAAATTTCAAAGAAGTGATCAACCGTCCAATCAAGAAAGTGCCTTCCCTCCGTGATGTAACGGTTGCCAACCTTTTCTTCGAAAATTCTACCCGTACCAGATTATCCTTTGAATTGGCCGAAAAAAGACTGTCTGCAGATGTAGTCAATTTTTCTGCCTCTTCCTCTTCCGTCAAAAAAGGAGAGACCTTGCTGGATACCGTCAATAATATTTTATCCATGAAAGTAGATATGGTCGTCATGAGGCATCCTGCCCCTGGCGCTCCCGCCTACTTAGCTCGACACATTGATGCCAATATCATCAATGCTGGCGATGGAACCCATGAGCATCCTACCCAAGCTCTACTGGATGCCTACTCTATGCAAGAGCAATTGGGAGACCTAAAAGGTAAGAAAATCACCATAATGGGAGATATTTTGCATTCCAGAGTTGCCTTAAGTAATATCTTCTGTTTGCAAAAATTAGGGGCTCAGGTGACGGTTTGTGGCCCACCAACCCTAATTCCAAAATATATCACTAACTTAGGCGTCAGGGTAGAGTATGATCTTCGAAAAGCCTTAGAATGGTGCGATGTGGCCAATATTCTGAGAATTCAATTAGAAAGGCAAGATATCAAGTTTTTCCCCTCCTTAAGAGAATATGCTTCTTCTTATGGAGTTAACCGGGAAATTTTGGATAGTTTGACCAAGAAAATTGTTATTATGCATCCTGGTCCGATCAATAGAGGTGTTGAGATTACTAGTGATGTAGCGGATTCCGACCAGTCCATAATCCTTCAACAAGTTGAGAATGGAGTAGCTATAAGGATGGCAGTCCTTTACCTTTTAGCAAATAAACGTTGAAATTTAAGCCTAAAAAACCCATAAACGTTAGTATCTATGCTTAAACACTTGATCTTTAGGCATTATTTGTGACCTAGGAGCGTTATCTATATGCTACAATTGGTTATTTTGCAAAAAAAACAGTCTTTATGAAGCCTTTTCTCTTCTTTTTCCTATTCTCTTTATCTCTTTCTTTTCCTGCTGAAACCTCAGCTCAATGTGCTAGCAAAATTAGCGAAAACATTGTTGCCGGTGGAATGCAATTGCTGAAAAGTAAATCCCAAATCTTAGTGGTAAGAGGGAATTACACTTATGCATTGACCCTTCAAAGCAATGAAAAAGGAATCCGTGCAGAAGTCTCCTCTAAAGGTGGCGTGGAATTCAACCAGGATGACGAAATCATCTTTATGGATAAAAGCCAAACCCGTAAAAGTTACCGATTCACGGAAATGGGGGAGCTAAACCGAACGGGAGCAACTCCGGTGAATACCAATGTATTGCAGATGGATCTGGCGGCAATCGCTTGGATGGCAAGAACTACCATCACCACCATCTATATCAAAAACAATACGAGCAATGAAATGCGGAAATTTACGATTAATCCTAATCGGCAAGCAGAGTTTAAGAGTTTGATCTCCTGCTTTGATCAAAGTCTGGATAAGTCTAAGGTAAAAGATGTAAAGATAACTGGAAATGATTTGACCGCCGGTGGTTCCGGTGGGACAAGACCTACAGGGAAAGTTCCTATCTCTTCTACTAGTTCAGGGACTCGTAAAGTTGTGGACATCAATCTATTAAATGACGAGGAATTAATTGCCTTGAAAAAAGAATTAGCCGAAGTTAAAGTCAGTTTAAGGGAAGAAATCGATGCAGAACGAGCAAAGGCAGAGCAACAAAAAAGAAGTATTCAAGAAGATGTAGCTGCTGCTAGAGAAACAGCTAATGCTAAGAAAGCAGAATTTGCCAACGAAGTTTTGGAAGCAAGAAAAGCTTCTCAAGTGGAAATTGAAAAATCGAAAGAAGAAGTGGCCCAATCGGTTGTTGATGCCAGGTCAAATGCTTCTACTGAAATAGAAAAGATAAACCTGGATGTTGCAGATACCAAGCAAAGAGCTGCTGCAGAAATTCAAGAAACGAAAGTTCAATCTGCGCAGGAAGTAGCGAATGCACGAGAAAACGCAGCTAAAGAAATATCCGCAGTAAAAGAAAAATTAGAATTGGCCAAACTGGAATATGCCGATGAGATTGCTTCTGCCAGAGAAAATTCTCAAAATGAATTGGTGAAAATTCGAGAAGAAACCGCAGCCCAAATTGCGGATGCCCGGAAGAAAGCAAAAGAAGAACAAAATAAGACCGCAGAGGATGTGGTGACAACCAAGAAAAGCGCCTCTCAACAAATATTAGAAGTCAAAGAAAATACAGCAGAAGAAATCGCTCAAATTAGAGAGAACGCTGTTTTAGAAAAAGAAAAATTGGCATTTGAAGTAGCAGAAAACCGCCGAAAAGCTGCGGAAGAAAAAGCTGTAATTGCAGAAAACAATGCTTCTGAAGTTGCCGAACTCCGCGAAAATGCAGCTAAAGAAAAAGAGGTTTCAACTTTAGCAGTAGTGGAGGCAAAACAAAAAGCGGCAGAAGAAATTTCTAAAACTCAACAACAAGTGGCTTTAGAAAAGGAAAATGCTTCTACTGAAGTGGCAGAGACAAGAAATCAATCTGCCGAGGAAATCGAAAAAGCAAGATTGGAAGCAGAAACACAAAAAGCGAATGCTGCCGCAGAAGTAAGTAGTGCAAAAGAAAGAGCAGCTCAAAGTATCGCTGAAATCCAAAATGAAGAAGCCAAAAGCGTTTCGGCAGCTCGAGAAAATGCTACTAAGGAAAAAGCAAGGGTAGCAACAGAAGTAAGCGCTGCAAAGAAAAGAGCAGCGGAAGAAATGAGCAAGATTCAAGAAGAATTGAGTATTGCGATTGCTGCTGCTAAAGCTAAAGAAGAAGAAATGAAAAGCCAGTCTGCCGCTGAAGTGGCTAAGGCTAAGGAAAAAGCCGCAGAAGAAATTGCCAAAGCGCAAGCGGAAGCAGCAACTCGTGTAAAAACAGCGGATTCCAAAGCGGATGAAGCAAAATCTCAATATGCCAATGATGTGGCTTCTGCGCAAAGTACCGCACAAAAACGCATGGAAGAAATACAAGCGGAGGTAGCCATTAAGATTGCCGAAGCGAAGGCTAAAGAAAAAGCAACGACTAATGCGACTTCTTCAGATGTAGCAATGTCTAAAGAAAAGGCGGCGGGAGAAATTGCTAAAGTAAGTCAAGAGTCTGCCAAACAAATAGCTAAAGTAAAAGAAGAAGCAGCCAAAGCGATTCAAGAATCTTCCAATGCCATTGCAGAGGCAAAAAGAAATGCCGCAGAAAGTATTGCTCTGGTAAAAGGGGAGGAGGCTAGTGAGATTAGAGTGGTCAAAGAAGAGTCTGCTGCAGAAAAGCAAAAAATTGCCAATGAATTGACCGAAACCAAGGATCGTGCTGCGGAAGAAATTGCTGCGATAAAAGAGCAAGTCGCTCAGGAAGTTAGAGCTTCAAAAGAATTGGCTTCGCAAGCAAAAGAAGCAAGTGCACTTTCCATCTTGCAATCTCAAGAAGCAGCAGCCAATGAAATTGCTAAAGTGAAGGAAGACGCAGCGATGGAAGTAGCAGCGACCAAAGAGCAAGCTGCTCAAGCGATTGCTCAAGCCAAAAATGAATCGGAAGCGAAGCAAGCAGAATACGAAATGGAAACGGAAGAAGCAGCTAAAAAATCCAAAGAGGAAATTGCTCTTAGTAGAGCACAATCGGTAGAAGAGATCGCATTGATCCAACAGGAAACAATGGATAAAAAAACCAAATACCTGGACGATGCGGAAGTGGCCCGAAAAAAATCTTTAGAAGAAATCAGCCAGTCCAGTAAAGAAGCATCTGATGCGATCTATGAAGCCAAGCAGCAAGCCACAGAACAAGTAACGAAAATCAAGGAGGAGACTGCTTCCAAGATTGCGGAAACTAAAAAAGAACAAACGGTAGCAGAGGAAGCTTTAAAGGAAATCCAAGAAAGAGTGATGGAGAAAGAAAATCGCTTAAAAGAGCTGGAAAATGCCATCAAAGCGAAAGAAAAAAGCTTGGATAATAAGTAATTACTTCCGGTAATTATTTTGAATAGTACAAATAAAAACGCCTTTGATGGATCAAGTCAAGGCGTTTTTGTTGTTTGATGCCAAACACTAAGAAAGAAGGATTTTATTTTTTTTGCGGGCTAAAGATGTTAAAGAAATTTTAAGAAACAATTTTACTTGTCTTTTGTACAATAAAGGAGGGAAATTTGCCCCTATATTAGCGGAAAGTTTTTTACCTCAATATTTTTAGAGAATAAAACGATTCAGATTAGAGTTTATTCTAAAATGGTTTTATGAGATAAAAATGAAGAAACCGACAAAGGAGGTTCACGCCAGTAATTTTGCTTCCAATCAAGGAACGCCCGGAACCTAATAGCCGTAGCTATTATGGTGAATGAGTGAACGATCC
>CALLVY010000598.1 GCA_938015925.1 uncultured Saprospiraceae bacterium | reverse complement strand
TCATCATTGTTTATCAGTCTAAAAAAGCTTAATTTTAGGACTATAAAAAAATAGTTACAGCTAATGAGATCTATCCATTCTTTGATTTTACTCCTTTCCTTGTTGTTTACTTTTAACTTTTCTTCGGCACAAAGCTGTCTGCCTACGGGACTCCGGATGGCTAGCCAACAAGCCATTGATGACTTTCCCACCAATTATCCTGGATGTACAGAAGTAGAAGGGGATTTGATTATCGCTGACGAAATTTTGGAAGTGATAGACAATCTAAATGGCTTAAATCAGCTAAAGAAAATAAACGGTGATTTATCCGTTCAAGGAAATAATTCGCTGATCGATCTAAGTGGTTTGGAGCAATTAGAATATGTGGGTGGGGATTTATCCTTGGAATCAAATAGTTCGCTTCTCAAGCTAAATGGTTTGGAGCAATTGGAATATGTAGGCGGCGACTTGTCCTTCTTTGCCAATCATGCGCTGGTCAATTTTACGGGACTGGGAGGATTGGATTCCATAGGCGGAAGTTTTATTTTGGGAGAAGCTAGTTTTAATAGCCAGAAGGGAAATAATGGACTGGTGAACATGGAAGGCTTGGACCAGTTAGTATCCGTTGGCGGGAATATTATTTGGTGGCAAAATTTTAATATCGAAAGCCTGGATGGTCTGGAACAATTGAAGGTGGTCAAAGGCAGTCTGTCTTTTCATGCCAATGATTCTTTAAGGGATATGACGAGCTTGAGCAACTTGGATACAATAGGCGGCGTTTTGGCGATCTCCTATATGCATAATGTTTTGAATTTATCGGGGCTCGATGGATTAGAATATTTGGGAGGGCTGTACTTGGTTGGCAATGATTACCTGCAAACCACAATTGGCCTGGGCCCGCTTCAGGAGTTAGGCGGCTATGTCAAAATTGAAAATAATGATTCGTTGGTGGATTTGCGTGGACTTTCTGAAGTGAAAAAGATAAGGGGGAGTATGGAAATCGAGAACAATTATTCCCTGAAGGATTTACTGGGACTTTCTGAATTAAACTATATCGCTGGTGATGCGAAAATCGTGGCTAATATTTCTGTAGAAACGCTTGCCGGATTGGAAAAACTTGATTCCATCGGAGGGCATTTTCAGTTGACTGCAATGAACAAATTAACGGATTTGTCTGGCCTGGATCAATTAAAGTTTATCGGGGACGACTTTGATCTCCAACAAAACCTCCAACTTGAATCTTTAACCGGATTGGAAAACCTGTCTTATATTGGTGGAAGGCTTGACTTATACTTCAATTACGCCTTGGAAAATTTATTAGGTTTTTCCAATTTGGATAGCATCGGAGGATCCTTATTGATGAGAAATAACCAGTCACTGATCAATCTTAGCGGTTTAGAAAATCTTCAAAAAACAGGGAATAATCTTCAAATCAGAGACAATGATAATTTAAGGAGTCTGGAAGGTTTGGGACCGCTTGATTCTTTGAAATGGGTGAGCATGAAAATTGTAAGGAATCCATTATTGTCGATGTGCAGTGAATCGGCCATCTGTAAATACCTATTAAAAGATGGCGCCTTTGATCCCATCAATTCTAATGCTCCCGGTTGCAATAATTCCCTAGAAATTTTGGATGCTTGCGAGGAGCTTAAAAAAGTAAACTACCAGATTTACTTTGATGTCAATGGCAATAAAGTTCGAGATCCAGAGGAATCCATTTATCCAGATGCCGGGATCAATGTACTTCCAGGAGATACCCTTGGCAAAATTTATGCTTATTCCAATTCCGAACAAGGAGGGTTCGTCTACTTGCCTTATGGAAATCACGAAGTCGTTTATAATGAATTGTCAGCGCCCAATTGGAGCCTGACTACTGATTCTACCAGTTACCATATTACTTTAGATCAAGCGGGCATTCCGGACACCTTGCTCTTTGGCGTACAGCCCATACAAGAGATTTCTAAACTAAGGTCTTATGTGGTGGTGGACAACAATCGTTGCAATGAAACCGCCCAAATGGAGGCCGCCGTAAAAAATACAGGGACGACTATTGCCAGTGGTATTTTATGGCTGCAAATAGATGATTTGTTTTCTAATGTAATTTTATATCAAGCAGCAGATACCACTATCGGTACCCAATGGTATGGATGGAAATTTGAGGATTTACCGCCAGGGCATTCTTTTAGTAGGGAAGGAGAACTGACTTTTCCGGGGCCACCAACCATTAATGTTGGTACCACTATTCCCCTGGAGACCTACAGTGATTTTACAGACTTATCCGGTACTTACACCACGCCAGCCTTCCTGCTTGATCTTTTGGTAAGGTGTGCCTATGATCCCAATGACAAATTGGTGCATCCAAGCAGGATGGGGAATTATACCCTTTGGGAAGAAGACCTGATTTATACCATTCGCTTTCAAAATACGGGGAATGACTATGCCAAGGATGTGGTGATAAAAGATACCTTGGACGAGCAACTGGATGCCCAGACTTTTAGGATTTTGGGAAGTAGTCATCCGGAAAAATTAGCGGTCGCTTTGCAAGAAGATAAAATTCTCAATTTTGAATTTAGAAATATTTTTCTTCCAGATAGTATGCAGCATTTCGACGCCAGTCAGGGCTATGTTACTTTTGCAATAAAGCCCAAAGCAGGACTAGCTGATTTTACGGAAATTCAAAACAGCGCGAGTATTTATTTTGATTTTAATCCACCCATTTTAACCAATACCGTCAATAACTTAATGGTCTCTACTTTCGATTTTGACAATGATGGTTTCGAATTATTTGTAGATTGCGATGATGACAATCCGGATATTTATCCCGGTGCCCTGGAAATTGCCAATAATGGTATTGACGAAGATTGCGATGGAGAAGATTTGATTACGACAACAACGAATCCATTAACAGCGCTACAAGTTTCTATTTTTCCTAACCCAACTTCTGGAGAATTATGGATTGTCTTTCCTCATAAAATAGAAGGAGAATTGACGTTTAGAGATTATACCGGAAAAAGCATTTTAAGGCAAGTGTTGCATCAAGAGAATCAGTTGGATCTTAGTTCTGCGCCGGATGGCATTTATACCATAGAAATTAAAACAGCAAATAGTATTTGGGTAAAGCGAGTGGTTAAGATTTTTTAAGGAAAAATGAGAAGGAGAGGAATGAATAGAAAATATAGTGTCGGTACTGCGCATTCGATTTGGAGGAATCTAGCTAAGTGTTTTTCGGTTTTTCGGTAGGAGGCCTTGCTGTGGTAGGTCGGTTTTAAAAGGGGGAGACTATCTGTCGTGTTTATAGTATGTGGTAGTGGCCAGAGGCCAAAAATCCGATTCGGTTAAAATGCAATAGCATTTACCGAGCATCCGCAGGTGGTTAAAATGCAATAGGATTTACCGAGCATCCGCAGGTGGTTAAAATGCAATAGCATGTACCGAGCATCCGCAGGTGGTTAAAAAAAACGGGGATTGGTGAATGCTAGTGCATTCCATCCAAGAGAGCCATTGGCCTTTGGCCAGTACGAACCAATAGAAATAATATATGAAACCAATAAGCTTAGCGTGGATAGTTTTGTTTGCTTTTGCAACGACTACTTTATTGGCCCAGAATAAGGTAGAAACACGCGAAGCCATTCAAATCGGCGGAATATTTCAGGGAATAGAAGCGATGAGTAAGGACGATTCAAAACCTTTGCTCTTATTTTTACACGGTGGGCCTGGCGTTTCCTTTCGAGCTGATTCCCGAAAATTTATCAAGCGGCTGGTAAAAGATTTTATCGTAATACAATGGGACCAGAGGGAGACCGGAATGACTGCTAAATTGGGACCATCGAATGACTCACTCACCCTGGAATTGTTTCACTCCGATACAGAAGAAGTGGTCGGTTATTTATTGAAAAGATTTTCTAAGGAGAAGCTTTACCTGGCCGGATTTTCCTGGGGAGGATTTTTAGGACTGCATTTCGCAAAGGAGCATCCGGAATTGTTGCATGCTTATGTTTCTGTTAGCGGAATGATTGATGGCCACGAGTCTGAACGATTGACCTTGACGGTTCTTAAAAAGAAAGCTAAGGAGGAGAAACATAAACAAGCCTTGAAAGAGCTTTCGACAATCAAATCCCCATTCCGCTCCTGGGAAGACTTATACTACCAAAGGAAATGGACCGCCTATTTTTTTGATAAAAAAATATATACTGAACTCACAAAAATATTGTCTCGTAGGTATTTAGAAAAATGGATGTCTATTGCACAAGCAGCAGCTAAAGTCAATTGCCTGGAGACCGCACCAGAAATCAAATGTCCGATTTATTTTTTTATAAGTCAAAATGATTTCGTTTGCAATTATCGGGTGGCGGAAAGGTACCATTCGAAATTAAAGGCCGATAAAAAACAAATAGTATGGTTTGATCGTTCAACACATGCCATCCCTTTTCAAGAACCCAAAAGGTTTAGTGCGGAGCTAATCAAGATTGCCCAACAACAAAAATGAAAGAGGACTCCGCAAGAAGAAATTTTTTAAGGAATATCCATCGAAGAGAAACTGTTTTTTGACGAGGGGGCATTTAGTAGAATGTATGAATCTTGTTTTTTTTTATAAACTCCAATTATTCGTATATTGTAGCTGAAAGTAATTATTCAATTTTTAAAAATATAAGCTAAACATGAAAAAGATTTTAATGATCTCCATTCCCTTCCTTTTTATTTTTTCCTGTACCAATTCAAAATTAGATGTCGAAGAAGAAGTCGTAATTGATTATGAACATGTGATCTTTAAAGACAAAGTACTTGAAAATGGGGTTCCCGTTCAAGGGGCAATTGTTTCCGTGTATGGCAATGGCCAAAGATACTTTGACGAAACAGATGCAAAGGGAGAATACTCGATAGTGGTACCTTCGGAATCTTTGTTGGTTACTGGTTTTATCTCGCTAAACATTTCTCATTCGGACTACAAGCCTTTAAATGTTACTTATAAAGCGCCTCTATTGTCCAATTCCACTTATGACTCCAAAAGTATTGCAAAGACCATCGTCAAATGCAACAATTGTTTGCGCGTTAAAAATGCAAATGCCACAGAACTCTATCACCTAGGGGATGACAACTTTTCTGGAACCGCCAATAGTCAATTCCAAAAGAATTCAGATGGTATTGAAACCTTCTTTAGTTTTGTAAATACAATTGGAGATGATGCTAAACTGAAAATAACCTTTGAAGCAAAAGGCTTACAACCAGACCGATTTAATACTCCGGCGATGGTTGTTTTTGGCAATCAAAGTATTCATCTGGAAGAGAGCCCTGAAGATGGCAGCTACCAAAAATATGCTCTTGAATTTGATAACGACAAGGCTATAGAAACGATCGAGTTTAGAACCTCAGAGCCCCGATCCGCTACGGATTTAGATGTAGATGATTGGGAATTTACCTCGTTTTATATTGAGGGAATCGATTGATATTAAAACGGTTTATACAAAGCATAGAAGTCAAGTACACCCATCCGCTTGTACTTGGCTTCTATGCCAACCGCCTCTAGCATAAACCAAGCCCCATGAATAAGTACCAGCTAATAATCGCCCTTCTTT